>CAMWHH010000012.1 GCA_947174035.1 uncultured Mycoplasma sp.
ATAAAAAACACTAAAGAATTAGAAAATATTGATTTATTAAAAATAAGGTTTAGCAGGGAAGGAGCAACATTAAATTTAAAAAATTGAAATTTATGTAGATTATTTAATAATTTATCAAAAATGTTTAGAAATAAATTTTTTGTATCTATAAATAAATCAAAAAAATTTTTTTTACTTTATTTCACTATTCTTGATTTTTTTACAAGATATATTTGAATAAAAAAAGATGAAATTAACAACTTAAATTTTAAATTTAAACCTTATTTAATACCACTAGAAGTTTATTCATTACAAGATGTAAGTTTTAAACTTGTTGGAAATAGCAAAGATTTGCATCCTGAACAAGTTTTACAAATGCTTATAGATTTTTGTGATTCTTTTGTTTTTGAAAATAATGAAACTTTGTTTTTATAAAATTAAATTAAAAAATCTAATTTAATTGGAGAGATGAATTATATATTCATCTTTAATATTGATTACATAATCAGCATCTAGTTTAAATTCTGAATAATTTTTTTCCATATAATCTTTAGTTCACTGATAAATTGATTCTCAAACAATAGCTTTATTATTTGAGTTAATACTTAAATTTGGAATTGAAATTTCTCCTAAATCAAAAGGATTAATAATTGAATTTTCAATTCATAAATTAGTTGAACCAAATAAATTTATTGAATCATCTGTAGCAACTATTTTTATAGATCCAGAAGTTGAGGAATTTGTATCTGAAATTAATAGCTTTTTAATTTCTTCATCACCATTTAGAACATATCAATCTTTGTTAGTAATTGAACTTAAATAGTTATTTACATGTTTTGTAATATTATTTTTTAATGTTAATAAATTTTTAGTATTTTGTTTATCTGAGTTAGGAATTTTAATAGTTGACAAATCTGTTAAATCAACAAAATTAGATGAATTTAATATAGATGTGGTTTTTAATCCTGTCAAATGATTATTAGGTGTTAAAGCTGTAATTGTTATATCTAATTTGTTTAAATTATTAGTTTTATTAATTAAAGAATTTCAATCTAATTTATCAAAATTTGTAAACTCATAATCAATATTTTCTTGAAAAGATATTTTATTTTTTTCAGGAAATATGATGTAAAAGGTTGATTTATTTCTCATTGTGATTTAGATTCTATTTCTAATTCATTAGCTATTTAATTTAATATGAGTTGCAAATTTCAAAGAACCTTATTTAGAAAGTGGAGCTATAAATCCTGAAACAATAATAATAAGATATGGTAACTTTATTCAAGCTTTAATTAATTTTGTTTTGATTGCTTTAATAATGTTTGCTGTTATAAAAGCTTATATGTCTTTAAGAATGGCAAATAAAAACAAATTTTATGGATTCTCTGCAGAAGAATACTATAAGTTAAGAAAAGAAGTTAAAAAAAGAAAAGAAATAAAGATGCTTGCTATCCAAAATATTGAAGAATTGGAAAAAAAGGCAAAAGAAAAAGAGTTAGAAAAAGAAAAGAATTCAGTTGAAGGGATTTTAAAAGATATTAGAAGTTTATTGGAAAAACAAAATAAAAATTAGAATATATTTAAAACTAGAATTTCATATAATTTTGGAGAAATTTAGTTTTAAATCAACTCCAATTTACAAACTAAATAATTAATTTATATCAATAAATATGTTTGTGAATAACAATTATAATTGTTAGAAAACACCATGTAAATGTAGTAAAAAAGTGTACAAAAATAGAGCTAAGCAAAGATTTTATTTAAAAAACAGTGATTCATACTATTTATCAAAAGTTAGAAGAATGCATAGAAAATTTTGTAACTGAAAAAGTAAAATGAAACTATTTATCAAAATTTAATCGAATATTATTATTGATGAAAAATTGAAAAACAATAAAAATAGTTTATTAAAAAAAATAAAAAAGTAGGTATTTTATATCTACTTTTTATTTCCCTAAATTTTTATAAAAAAAGCTAATATGACTATAAGTAGTACTAATATTGAAGTAATTATTAAAGATCATACATAAATAAGTTTTTTGTTAAAGAAAAATCTATGTAATGTTTTTTCTATTGTTTCTATAACTAAATAAATACATAAAAGTATTCCTATAGGAATAAATGCAAAATAAGCAAAATCAAAATTCATACTTACCTTAATTTATAATAATTATTCATTTTTTATTTTAAAAAGAAAAAAATAATTTTTGAAAAATTATTAAAATATTTAATTTTTTTCATATTTATTTACTAATATTTTTTTACTTTTTTATAAAAATGTTTAACTGGTACTATCAAGTTTTTGAGCATTTATATATATATATATATATAATCACAATTGAGTTAGTGTAATTTTTGTATAAAGAAATTACATTACTTTTGTGAAAGGAGACAATATTGTAATGGCAAAAAAGATTTTATTAGTTTGTTCAGCTGGTATGTCTACATCAATGCTTGTCAAGAAAATGTCTGATTATGCTAAAAAGACAGGTCTTGAATATGAAATTAAAGCATTAGGCATGGCAGAAGCTAAACCTATTATTAATGAATGAGACATTGTAATGATAGGTCCGCAAGTTAGTTATATTTTAGATGAAATCAAACAATTAACTAACAAACCAGTTGAAATTATTCCGTCTAGTATATATGCACTAGCAAAAGGCGAAGATGCTATCAAAATGGCTAAAAGAATGTTAGGTGAATAAAATTGGAATTAAATTTTGAAGAAATATCTTTTAAGATAATCACTTTTGCAGGTGAAGCAAAAGGATTTGCAATGAAAGCTATTAAATTAGCAAAAGAAAAAAAGTTTGAAGAAGCTTATCAAAATTTAGAAAATGCTGAACATAGTATGATTAATGCTGAAAAAAGTCATATGGATGTAGTGTCTGCTGAAGCTTCTGGTGAAAAATTTGATTTTCCAGTTTTGTTTGTACATGCTGAAGATCAATTATTAACAACACAAACTTTAATGCTATTAGCAAAAGAGTTTGTAGATTTATATAAAAAAATAGGTTAATAGTAAAAAATGAAATCATTAAAATTAAAATTGAAAAAACCAAGTTCTAATTCTGGTTCTAGTCATGATTTTAAAACATGGTTTAAAACTAAATGTATACCAAAAATGGCTAAGTTAGGTAATCAAAGACATTTAGCAGCGATTCGTGATTCATTTGGTACAATGATACCTTTGATTATTGCTGGATCTATTGGTATATTGATAAATGCTATTATATTTGGGGGAGCAGGCAGTGGATATGTTTCTCTATTAGGTTTGATAGCAAAGGCATCAAATCCAGATGTTGCATGAGATAGCGTAATAACTGGTGGTTGAAGTCAAACTAGTAACATAATGGGTTATGTTTTTGGAATAATTAATACTGCTACAATGGGAATGATATCTATTTGATTTTCTTTTCTTTTTGGATTTTACATTTCTGTTAGTAGAAACTTTCAAAATCCGCTTGTAGCTGGATTAGTATCAGGATCAGCTTTTATTGTAGCTTCATTAGGTGAAGTTGCATATTTTATGGATGCTAAGGGTCTAATAACTGCAATTATTTTTGGAATTATTGCAACTGAATTATTTATTAAACTTTCTAGTGTTAGAGCTTTAAATATTAAATTACCTGATGGTGTACCACCAGCTGTTGGTAAATCATTTGCTGTATTTTTACCAGTTGTAATTACACTTTCTTCAATTGCTTTAATAAATGTTGTTGTATTAGCTCCAGCAATTGTTACAGGTGATTTAAAAGTAACAGCATCAACGTATTATGTTTGAAGTAAAGAATCTAAACCTTTTGAAGAATTGTTTAAAGCATCATATGATCAAAAAGTTGTTGTTGAAAATTTAAACAGTTTAAAAGTTGGATTTGAAAATCACACATCAGTAATTAATGATCTTGTAAATAAATTAAATAGTGGTAATCAATCTGTTTTTTGAAGTTGATATGATGGTCTGTCAAAAACAGATCAAGCTGTTGTTACTAATGCAGTTTCAACTTTAGCATCTGCTGATGGTTCAGGTGCTTTAATTGCTGATGTAGCTAGTTCTGCAAAATTAACACCTGTTGAAAATGGTGTTATAGTTACTGCTCAATGATTATCAGTTAAATTAGGTCCTACACAATTTGGAATTGGAGCAGCAATTTATCAATTCTTTACAAGTTGATTCATTGGTTTTGCAACAAGTGAAGGTGGACTTGGTTTAGCAATCCTTTTTGCTTTCCTTGTTTCTTTTTTCTGATTTTTTGGTGTTCATGGTTCAAACATAGTAGCTGGTATATTTGAACCCATTTGATTAATGATATTGGCAGTGAATTCTGATTTAATTAATACTTTAGGTTATGATGCAGCAGTATCTACTGGAAATTTAGGTATATTTACAAAATCAATCTTTGATTCTTATATGTATGTTGGAGGTTCTGGTGCAACTTTAGGTTTAATTATAATGACTCTATCTTTCTCTAAACGTAAGAATTTAAAAGAAGTTTCAAAATATGCTGCACCTGCTGGTTGCTTTCAAATTAATGAACCTGTTATTTTTGGATATCCTATAATTCTTAATCCAATTTATGTTGTTCCATTTATTTTTGCTCCTATAGTAAATATTATTATTTGTTATATTTTCTCACCTGCAGTTTTAGGTTTTATAAAATATTCATTTATTCAAACTCCATGAACTGCACCTTGGTTTGTGGGAGCAGTTATAACTTCTCTTGACCCTAAAGCATTATTGCCTGCATTTATAGTTTTAGGTGTTGACGTGTTATTTTATTTACCATTTGTACTTTTAGATAATAAGTTATATTTCAATAAACTTAAAAAAGAGAATATTGAATTATATAATTTTGAAATGAGATATTATGGTGATCCAGAATATAAATGAAATACAGATACTCAATCTAAATATGATGCAAAAATCAATAAATCTGAATTAGTTATTTCAGATGCAGAAGAATTAATTAAATTCTGAGAAAAACGTATGACTGACAAAACTAAATTAGAAGCAAGAAAAAAATCAATTATGGATAAAGCTTTAGTTAAACAAGAAAAATACAAAAAACAAGCTGAAGAATTGAAAATTAAACGTGATAAAAAAGCAGTTGAATTAAAACCAAAATGAGATACATTTATGAAAAAGAAAGTTGAAAAAGACAATCAAAAATCAGTAAGTGTATAAGATAAAAAATACCTTGAGAAAAGGTATTTTTCATACATTATTTTAATTAATGATAATTGTGTGTCTTATAAGTTATTGATTAATAAAAATTGCTAATAATAAAAAAGTTAAAAATATTAATAAACAAACACCCATGACAATTCACTTAGCCTTTTTTTGCCATGTGATTACTTTAGTTGTTCTTTTATCAACGAAAGAAATAACTGTTCAAAACAAGAAAGGAATTATAAAAAAGACTGCAGCTAATGTACCAAATATATATGGGAGTGTCATAGATAAATATTAAATATTATTAATTTACAAATTAATTATAAACAATATTAAGGATGAAAAATGAAAAATAAAAAATTCATTTGATCTGTATCAAGCTGTGCTTTTCAAATTGAAGGTGGTAGAAATCAAGGGAGTAGAACAGATTCTATTTGAGATGAATTTACAAAGAGAAATTATTATGTTCCACCAATTGGAGTTCCTGAAAGAGAAATAAATTCAATTGAAGTTGCAGCAGATTTTTATAGTAAATATCAAGTTGATGCAAAGATTATGAAAAATGGGGGAATTAATGGTTTTACATATAACCTAGATTGAACTAGAATTTATTCTAAAAATGGTGAAACTGTTAATAGTGATGGAATTCAATGAACTGATAGTATGTTTAAATCATTAGTTAAAAACAGAGTAAAACCTATTCCAATTTTATTCCACTGAGATACTCCTTTATGAGCCCAAATACAAGGTGGATGAGAAAATCCTAAAATCATTGAATGATTTAAAAATTATGCCACTACAATGTTTAAATATTTTGGAAAATATACAGATATTTGATTTGTAAGTGATGAAAATTCATCATTTACATTGTTAGGATATTTGAATGATTATTTTCCACCTGGTAGAAAAAATAAAACAGCTTTTGCAAAAGCCATTCACAACTTAAATTTAGCAGCAGCTGTTACTAAACAAGAGTTTTTAAAAGCTAAAAAATTAGGATATTTAAGTAAAGATGCAATATTAGGAATAACACATGATTGAAATCCTCCTATACCATATGATGTAAATGATGAACAGGATATTAAAGCATGTGATAAATATAATGAATGATTTTTGCACTTTTGATTAGACCCTAATATGAAGGGTCAATATCCACGAGTTTTTTATGATTGAATTAAAGAAAATGATATTAATTTGCAAATAACACAAGAGCATTTAGATTTTCTTAAAAAATACACTTTAGATTTTATTGGCTGAAATTATTATCGTCCATGTTATGTAACTACTTTTGATAAATATATATCTGATGAAAAATTAAAGAAACCATCTGAACTATTTTTTACAGATGAATTTAAAATTGTATATCCAATTGAAAATGTAAAATATACTAATTGAAATTGAATTATAGATTCATCACAACTTAAACCAGGTTCTAAAAAAATTCAATCAATTTATGGGAATGTTCCTTTAATGATTGTAGAAAATGGAATAGGTGCATTTGATGATAAATCAAAAGATGTGATTTTAGATACTTATAGGATTGAATATTTAAAAGATCACATTGAAGCAGTTTTAAGTGCAAAAGAAGAAGGGGTGAACTTTATAGGTTATTCTTTATGAACCTATTGTGACATCTTTTCTCCATCTGGCGGATATAGAAAAGATTATGGTTTGATTTCGGTAGATTTTAATTCTAAAAATAAAGAACGTAAACCTAAATTAAGTTATTGTTGATATAAACAAGTTGCTTTTTCAGATGGTAAAGATACTTCATTTGATTTAGAAAAATTAAAATTAGATTTACAAAATGAATTATCTAATTGAGACATATTTAAAAAATAAATATTTTTAGGAGTTTTAAAACATGTCAAAAAAAGTTTTTAAAGTAAAAGTTACAGATGAAGAAGAAATTGAAAAATTAACCAAAGAATTTGAAGAAGAAAAAAAGAGAATTCATAAAAAAGTATATAACTCAGTTAGTGAAGAAAGATTGAGAAGTAATAAAATTATCACTTCTTATAAAATCAAAGCTTCAATTGAAAAAGTTTTTGAAGCTGTTGCAATAAAATCTGCACAAGATATGCACACAGATTTGAAATATGAGGATTTAGAACAAGGTTGTTTTTATAGGTCTTCAGGTAAGTCCAGCAAAATTCCATTTAGAATAACAGTTTTTGAAGTCAATAAAGAAATAGAAATAGAATTTTTTGCAAAAGACCAACATTTTATTAAAACTTTAAGATTTAAAAAGAACAGAAACAATACTAAAACAAAAATCACATACATTGATATTGCAACAGGAACTGTTTCTATTCAAGGTTGATTTGAAAAGCATATTAAAGATGTTTATGTAAAAAGACAAATAATAGCATTTAAACTTCAAGTTATGAATGCTTTATTAGATTTAAATATTGTAGAAAAAAATAAAGTCGAATCCGTGAAAAAAAAGATGAAAAAATTATTAGAGTATTCTAAAAATCTTTATTAATTTTTTATATTTAAAAAAAGGAAGTTTATTATTATGGTTATTAAATTTGATAAAAATTTTTGATGAGGAACTGCAACTAGTGGCCCACAATCAGAAGGAAGTTTTAATAAAAATAAATTAAGTATAATGGATTATTGATATCTTACTAAACCAGAAGATTTTCATAATTATGTTGGTCCATTAACTGCATCTAATGTTTATTATAAATACTTGAATGATGTTGAGATTATGTCTTATTTAAAATTAAATAGTTTTAGAACATCGATTCAATGATCTAGATTGATTACAAATTTTGAAACTAATGAAATTAGTGAAGATGCTATAAGATTTTATAGAAGTTATTTTAAAAAATTAAAAGAAAAGAATATTAAAACAATTGTTAATTTATTTCATTTTGATATGCCTATTGAATTACAAAATATAGGTGGTTTTGAAAATAAATTAGTTGTGAAAAAGTTTTCTGAATATGCTCAAATTTGTTTTGAAAAATTTGGTGACTTAGTAGATTATTGATCTACTTTTAATGAACCAGTAGTTCCAGTTGAATCTGGTTATCTTTACAAATTCCATTATCCTAAAATTGTAGATTTTAAAAGAGCTGTTCAATTTGGATATGGAACAATTTTAGCACATTCAAAGGTTGTAAATATTTTTCATAAGATGTTTAAAAATGATAAGAATAAAAAAATAACAATCATTTTAAATTTAACTCCAACTTATCCAAAAGATGATAGTCCAAAAAATGTTAAAGCTGCAGACATTAGAGATTTATTATTTAATAAATCATTTTTACATCCTGTTGTTTATGGTAAATTTCCACAAGAATTAGTTGCTTTATTAAAGCAAGAAAATCTATTACCTGATTTTTCGAAAGAAGAATTAAAAGAGATAGAAAATTCTTGAATTGATTTTCTGGGAGTAAATTACTATCAACCGTGTAGAGTAAAAGCTAGAGAAACTGAATTCAATGAAAAGCAAGCAATGCCAGAAAAATGATTTGAACATTATGATATGCCAAATAAAAGAATTAATCCATATCGTGGTTGAGAAATCCATCCAAAAACTTTATATAACATTGCAATGGATATTAAAAATAATTATAAAAATATTGAATGATTTGTTTCTGAAAATGGAATGGGTGTTGAAAATGAGCAAAGATTTAGAAATGAAAAAGGCTTTATAAACGATGATTATAGAATTGATTTTATTAAAGAACATTTGTATTGATTAAATAAGGCAATTCAAGAAGGAAGTAATTGTTTTGGATATCAAGTTTGAACTTTTATAGATTGTTGGAGTTGGCATAATGCTTATAAAAATAGATATGGTTTAGTAGAACTTGATTTGAAAAATCAAAAAAGAAAAATTAAAAAATCAGGGTATTGATTTAAATACATAATTGAAAACGATAACAAAATTTATATAGATGAAAACAAAATAATAAAATAGGTGAAAAAAAGTGTTAGGAATTTCAATTTATCCTGAAAAAGAAGAATTAAAGAAAACACTTGATTATATTGATTTAGCAAGTAAATATAATTTTAAAAGAGTATTTACATGTCTTTTATCAGTAACTGGTAGTAAACAAGAAATAAAAGAACAATTTTCCACAATTATTAAATATGCTAGAAATAAGGGTATGGAAGTAATTTTAGATATTGCACCAAGTATTTTTGACAAACTT
This sequence comes from uncultured Mycoplasma sp., assembly GCA_947174035.1. Taxonomy (GTDB): domain Bacteria; phylum Bacillota_I; class Bacilli_A; order Mycoplasmatales; family Mycoplasmoidaceae; genus Malacoplasma. Next base: position 9,325 of record CAMWHH010000012.1, read on the forward strand.
GATATATCTTATAATGATTTAAGTTTTTTTAATGAAATTGGAGCTTCTGGAATTAGATTAGATGAAAGTTTTGATGGAGTTAAAGAAGGTGAATTAACTGAAAATAAATTTGGATTAGACATAGAAATTAATATGTCTGCTAATAATCCAAAAAACTTACATAATGTTTTAAAGTATGTAAAAAATAAAAATAAACTAATTGGTTGTCATAATTTTTACCCAATGGAATTTTCAGGTTTATCTTTGGAGTGTTTTACAAATACTTCAACTCATTTTAAAAAACACCAAATTAGAACAGCAGCTTTTGTATCATCTCAAAGTGCAAATCATGGGCCATGACTTATCATGGATAAAGGTTTGTGTACATTAGAAATGCATAGAAATTTACCAATAACAACACAAGTTAAACACCTATTAATGATGGGTTTAACTGATGATATTATTATTGGAAATGCATTTGCAAGCAAAGAAGAATTAAAAGCAATTAGTGAAATAAATGTTAATTATCCAGTTTTTGATGTGGAAGTTTCAGCAAACATTTTAGATGTTGAAAAAGAAATTGTTTTTGAATCTACTCACACATATAGAGGAGATTTTTCAGATTATTTAATAAGATCTACAGAATCTAGAATTAAATACAAAAATAGTAATTTTATTCAGCATGATACTGAACTAAATTGTCAAAAGGGATCAGTTTATATTTGCAATAACAACTTTGCTCATTACAAAGGAGAACTTCATTTGATCAAAGTTGATCATCCAAATAATTTAATTAGAAAAAATCTTGTAGCAAAAATAGTTCCGCATGAGATTTTTTTATTAGATTATTTAAAACCTTGATCAAAATTTGCTTTTAATGAAGCTAAAAAATAATAAAAATAAATTACTGCTAGATGATAAATAACTAATAGTTTTTAATTAATTTTTTAAATATTTATAATAAATGCAATACTTTATAAATAAGTATTAGCATTTTAATTTTAAATAGCGGGAAAACAATATGAAAAAAGAAGTTTATTTATGTTTTGACATAGGGGCTACAACAACTAAAGTTGCATATGTTGAATCAAAGAATTTAGAAATTATTAAAAGAAATGTCTTTAATACAAAAGATGATAATAATGTATTTCGTGTTAATCTCTTAGAAGAAAAATTAATTGAAGAAATTAGTGAAGGAATTAAAAATTTTAAAATTTTAGGAATTGGAGTTTCAACAGCTGGTAGTGTAGATATGACAACTGGTGAAATAATTCTAACTAATAAAGTTCTTCTTGGTTATGTTGGAACAAATTGAAAAAAAATATTTGAATCCAAATTTAGCATTAAAACAATTGTATTAAATGATGCAAAAGCAGCAGGGATTGCAGAATTTGAAAATAAATCATTTACTAATGGAGTAATGGTTACTTTAGGCACTGGATTTGGTGTTGCTATTTTTGTAAATAAAAAATTATATACTGGTAGTAATTATAGTGCTGGAGAAGTTGGACAAATGGTTTGACCATTTGATAACTCAAAAATTGTTGATTTTGCATGTTCTGCAGTTTTGACAACAAACAAAATAAAAGAAGTTATTAAAGATAAAACTTTTAAATTGACTGAATATGAAAAAATTGCTAATAATAAAGAAGCTTTGAAAATAAAAGAAGAGTGAATGAAAAATGTTGCTTACACTTTGCAATTTTTAAATTTCTTTTATGATCCTGATTTATACATTGTAGGTGGTGGAGTTTCTAAACATAAAGAGTTAATTTATGAAATTTTAAATTTCCTACCAAAAAATTTTAAGAAAGTAGAAGTTGCTACAAGAGGCAATGATGCTGCTATCTATGGTTTAATAATAGCAATGAATCAAAAATAAAGTTAGTTTAAATTATTAAAACAAAAAGCAATATTTATTTAAAATAAATTAGGCTATTTTATATTAATAAATGT
>CAMWHH010000013.1 GCA_947174035.1 uncultured Mycoplasma sp.
TTTTTATTTAATGAATATTTTTTTTGAAAAAATTTTTTTATTTTTTTTAATTAATACTTTTAATTTTATGATTTAATAATATTTATAAGTGTATGAATAAAAAAGGAAAAAATTATGGAAAGTTTAGAAAGAAAGTATGTAATATTTAAAGCTTTAGATGTTAATGATCCATTAAATTCTGAAAAGAAAAAGAAATATGAAACATTAGAAAAAGATAATGTTATTTATTTTTTAGTAGATAAAAATGATTTGGATTTACCAAGAATTGATGACTATATTAGAAGAGTTACATCAGGTTTTAAAAAAGACATTGAAGTTGATTTAAAAAGCTTCATTGAAGTTTTTGCATTAACTTCAGAATCTGAAATTGAAAATTTATTAACAGTTTTAGTAGTAGCTTTTAGATTTAACCAAAAAATTCCTTTTACTATGAAACAGAAGGTTGATCCTGGATATGGTCTAAAATACACCGTTAGTGAAAAATATAAAGATATTATTGGAAAAGCTATTGTGATTAGTGATGCACAATATTTTTGTAGGAATTTACAAGACAGACCTAGCAGCCAGATTTATCCAGAATCCTTTGTAGAAGAAGTAAAAAAATTATTCAAAGATGTAGCTGACAAGGTTCGGATTTCTGTTTTAGATAAGCAAGAACTTAAAAAAGAAGGGATGAATTTATTGTTAGGAGTAAATGCTGGTAGTATTAGGGAACCTAGATTATTATGCATTGAATATTCAAATAACCCTACATCTAATGAAAAATACGCTTATGTTGGAAAAGGTATCACATTTGATTCGGGTGGAATGAACATTAAAACTATGTCATTTATGCGTTGAATGAAATTTGATATGTCTGGTGCAGCATCAGTTATGGCTGCAGTTTATGCACTAGCAAAAAATGATATTAAAACCAATGTTGTAGCAATTGGAGCTTTAACAGAAAACTTACCAGGAGCTACAGCAATTAGACCAGATGACATTATTGTGTCACATTCTGGTAAAACAGTTGAAATTGATAATACAGATGCAGAAGGTAGATTAGTTCTAGCAGATGCTTTATCATATGCAGTAAAAAAATATGGAGCAACTAAATTAGTTGATATTGCTACTTTAACAGGTGCAATGATGGTATCATTAGGAGATACTTACTCAGGTGTTTGAGCAACTGATGACAAGGATTGAAAAGTATTTAAGAAAACTGCTTATGAATCTGGAGAGTATGTTTGAAGACTACCATTACATGAAGACTATTTAAAACAATTGGATTCAAAAGTTGCAGATATAGCAAACTGCAATAGTAATGATAGAAGAGCAGGTAGTTCAAGTGCAGCATGCTTCTTAGTAGAATTTACACATGGGGTAAATTATATACACTTAGATGTTGCAATGACTACTGATGTGAAAAACATGGGGCAAGGTACATTAATTAAAACATTATATAACTTTGCTAAAACTCAAAATTAATTATTTGTGTTTATTAAGTAGTATAAAAATAAAAAAAATAATTAACAGTATATTATTATTTCAACTTTAAAAATAGTTGAATAATGTATGCTGTTTTTTTATTATTTACAAAATTAAAAAAACAAAAAAAGAAGAAATAAAAAAGAAAAAGGAAATAAGAAAATGAAAAAATTAAAAGTATTTAAAGGTTTAGCTTTATCAGCTTTTGTAGGAATAACAGCAATTAGTTTAGTTGCTTGTGGTACAACTGGTCAAACTGGTACTCATTCTTTTACAAGATATCCAATAAATTATTTAGAAGCTAATAATAGTCCATTGAATGGTACTTTTCAAAATTCACCAACATCAACATATGCACAAACTCAACTTTATAGTTTAACAGGTTACCAAACAACTGGTCAATTTGTTACAAACCAAAATGGAACGTTTGAACAAACAACAAAAGATACATTAATATTAGAAGCTGCAAGTGCAGTAGTGGTATTTGCAAATGAAGATGTAATGAAAGATGTTGATGCTATTTTAGGTAACAATTTAATTGCAGATAATTCTGTAAAGCAAGAAGAAATTTTACAAAATTTAAAAAATATTAAAACAAGCATTGATAAAAAAACTACTACACCATCTGAAGGTGATGATGTAAAACAAGAAACTAATGCTGATGAAACTAGTACTGATGACACTGATACTACTTCTAAGTGAAATGAAGGAACAGATTACTGAATTTTCACTAGGGATAAAGGTGGAATTCAATTCCAAAAAGGTTTAGATCAAGAACCTGATACTAATATTTCTGAATATTATAATAATGCAATGAGTAAGGGAAAAGTTTATCAATTTGTTATTGATACAGATAATTGATGAGTTGATGGTACTGGTGCTAAGCAAATAAATGTTTCTAGTAAAGATTTTGAAAGAGGTTTAGAAACTTATGCATTAGCTAGTGCAATTGGATATACTAGAAATTCATATTTTCTTGATTTAATAGGTTTGGGTGAACAAAGCTTGGGAAAAACTGTGAGTTACAAAGATAACAATCAATATGTTAACCCATCAGTTCAAGATTACAACATTGATGATTTTGCAAATAAAAATGATGCTGTGTACACAATGTATATTGATGAACCTTACCCTTATGCTTTAGATTTAATTTCAAAAGAATATTTTGGTCCGTTACCGCACACAAATCAAAAAGTAAAAAACATTAGTTTAAAAAGTGGAAAAATTTCATTAGATAATAATGGAAAAATTGATAATGGGAAAACTAAATTTAATGAAATTTTTGGATCAGGTTCTCTAGGTGTATTTACAGAAGGTACTTGATATGCTGGTGCTTACTATGTTTCGGCTTTTACTTCAAATCAAATAATTTTTAATCTTAATCATACTTACATGGATGTAATAGGAGATAAATATCTGTTAAGTTATGTTGATGGAAAGCCACTTGGTAATAATAATAAAAATACAGATAGCAGAATGGAACAAGTTGTAATAACTTTTGGAAGTGGATCTGATGATACTTATTTTGAAAATTTTAAAGCAGGACAAATTGACTATTTAGCATCTGTTCCAGAAGCTAAAAGAAATGAGGCAAATAACTTAAGAAGTTCAATTGTTCCAACTAAAATTATCCAAACAACTAGATCTAATTACATTGCATATACTCCAAATCCATACATTGTTGATGCAAAAGGAAATGTAACTGAAAATAATTATCTATCTAATATGGCTCAATTTATATATCAATGGGATAATAAAGATTCAATGATTATAAGAGCTGGAATTACTGGATTAGTTAACTATTATCGATTAGCAGATATGGTTTATTCTGATTCAAAAGATTTTCAATTAAGTGCAACTCCTTATGGTGCATTTAAAAACTATTATGAAAGTGTTGCTAAAGGAAATTTATATGGTGCTTTACCAAGACCGTATAGTGATTATAAAGATACTAAAGAAGATATATTAGGTGAATTTGAAATGTCTTTTTATAGTTATGATACAAATACAAGTACAGTTAAAATAGAAAAAGAAAAAATTAATCAACAAACTTTTCAAAATGCAGTAAAAAACGTTGCTAAAAATAATGGTCCATTAAATTTTAATATAAAATTTGGTGATGGTCCTTGAAGTACTAATTATAAAAATTTTTATTTCAATTTAGGTAAAACTATTGAAAGTTTAAGTGGAAACAATATATCAGTATCTTTGATTGAAGTAGGAGGTCCAAACCCAACAAAAGATGAATGATATAACAACCAATCTTCACCTTTAGGTTATAGTTATTGATCACCAGATTATAATGGGGTAGGTACTTGAATTGAAGCTGACAACACTTTAGAAAATGTAAAAGTTGGCCAAACAACTTATGAAGGTGTACCTGGAACCAATGCTCATAATGCTTTCCATACATTTTTAACAAGTATGGTATATGCTGTTAAGTTAATGAATTACACTTGAAATAGTAGTACTAATAAATATGAAGCAAATACTACTAGTAGTGATACAATTCAACAAACTACTGGTGACCCTTATGCAAATGATATTAAAGTTCAAAAAGCTTTTAGTGATAATACTTTAACTGATTTAGGAATTAATACTAATGATTCTTCATTCAACAATAAAAATACTCCAGGTGAAAAATATGGAACACTTGCGATTGAATTGTTAAATTTATTAATTGAAAAAAATGTGTTTGATCAATCTAAATTTGATGCTTATGTAACAGACCCTTCTAAATTGCTTTATGCAAACAATAAACCAACTGATATTCAAAATCTTTATTTAGGTGGTGATGTGATAAAAGCAGGTCAATCTGCAAACTTTTCAAAATATTTAGGAGTTTTTGCAGGTCAATCAACTGCTAAAGCATTATATGAAAATACAGTTTTAGATAGTGATTACAGCTTTATTCCAAGAGCTGAAGCTGGATTAAATGAAAGAATTATAACTTTGGTTAATCCTGATTATGTTGCAAGAAGTGGAACTCAATCTATAAACTGAAGAGACTTTGGTGTAAAAAATAAATAATAATTACAAAGTTTAAAAAAGAGAAAAAATGAGTAAACTAAAATGATTGAAAGGTCTAGCATTGTCATCCTTTGTTGGAATGACAGCAATTAGTTTAGTTTCTTGTGGGTCCTCCAATGCAACTCATTCTTTTACAAGTGATCCAACAAATTATTTAACAGACAACAATAGTCCATTAAATGGAAATTTTAACAATTCACCAATTTTAACATATGCACAAACACAACTTTATTTTTTAACAACTTACCAAACAACTGGTAAATTTGAAATTGATGGAGAAAATGGCGGTTTTAAACAAACTACAAATGATACATTAATATTAGAAGGTGCAAGTGCAGTAATAGTTTTTGCAAATGATGATGTGCAAAAAGATATTGATAATCAATTAGATCCCAATTTATTAACAAAAAATGGTTTATCACAAAGTCAAATTTTACAAAAACTGTCTAGTATTAAAACAAGTGTTAACAAATCATCAACTAATTCCAGTTCTTTTCCCCAGCAAATGCAAGCTGATGAATCTGATGCTAGTACTTTAAAATGAAATGAAGGCACAGATTATTGAGTATTTACTAGGGATAAAGGAGGAATTAAATTCCAAAATGGAATTGATCAAGATTCAAGTGATGATATTTCTCAATACTATAATAATGCAGTTAGTAATGGTAAAACTTACCAATTCATAATTGACACTGATAATAAGTGAATTGATGGATTTGGCAAAGAACAATTACCTATTTCTAGCAAAGATTTTGAAAGAGGATTAGAAGCTTATACATTATCTGTTGCTCTTGGTTATACTAGAAATACATATTTTTTAAATTTAATTGGTTTAAGTGAACAAAGTTTGGGCAAAACCATTGGTTATGCAGAAAATGGAAAATATGTTAGTTCATCAGACTTAAATTATGACATTGATAATTTTGCAAATCAAAATGATGCAGTATACACATTTTATATAGATAAACCTTATCTATATACTTTTGATTTGATATCAAAAGAATACTTCAGTCCACTACCAAATACTCACCAAAAGGTAAAAAATATTAGTTTAAAAAACGGTAAAATAGCAGTTGATAAAAGTGGTAAAATAGACCAAACAAATACTAAGTTTAATGAACTTTTTGGTTCAGGAACTAAAGGCGTATTTACAGAAGAAACTTGGTATATTGGTGCTTATTATGTTTCTGCTTTTACATCAAACCAAATTATTTTTAACCTTAACCATACTTATATGGAAACAGTGGGTAAACATTTATTAAGTTATGTTGATGGAAAAGTAGTTGGTGATTATAACCAAAATACCGATGATAGAATCGAAGAAATTGTTATTAATTTTGGAAGTGGAACTGCTGATACTTATTTTGAAAATTTCAAAGCAGGACAAATTGATTATTTAGCTGCAATTCCAGAAGATAAAAAAGATGAAGCTGGAATTAATTTAAAAACATCTGTTGTACCAACAAAAATTGTTCAAACAACTAGATCAAATTACATTGTTTATACACCAAATCCCTACATTATTGATGCAACTGGTGATATAACAGAAAATAGCTATATTACTGCTAATATGTCACAATTTATTTACCAGTGAGATAACAAAGATTCAATGATTATTAGAGCTGGAATTAATGGATTAGTTAATTACTATCAATTAGCTAGTATAGTTTATTTTGATTCAAAAGATTTTCAATTAAGTGCAACACCTTATGGTGTATTTAAAAATTATTATGAAAATGTTGCTAATGGAAATTTATATGGAGCTTTACCAAGATTGTATAGTGATTATAAAAATGGCGACATTACATTAGGAAGTTTTACTATTCCTTACTATAGTTATGACAACACAACTAGTAAAATGAAAATTGAAAAAGTTGAAGTTAGTCAACAATCTTTTATTGATGCGATTAAAAGGGTCGCCAAAGATAGGCGGCCGTTAAGTTTTAATATTAAATTTGGAGAAACATCTTGAACTTCTAATTACAGGAACTTTTTATTTAACTTGCAGCAAACTATTCAGCAAGTAAGTAAAGGTGAAATTGTAGTTGGTTTAAACAGTAGAGATAATCAAAACCCTTCAAATACACAGTGGTATAATAACCAATCCTCACCACTAGGATATATTAATTGATCACCAGATTATAATGGTGTTGGAACTTGAGTTGAATCCAGCAATATTTTGGAAAGCACAAAAGTTAACAATACTACATATGAAGGTGTTCCTGGAACTAATGCACATAGTTCATTTCATACTTATTTAACAAGTATGGTTTATGCAATAAACTTGATGAATTACACTTGAAATGCTGATACCAATAAATATGAAAGTACAAGTAGTAATTTAGATCAAGACAATAGTGATCCATACATAAATGATGAAAGAATCCAAAAGGCTTTTAGTGATATCACTTTAGCTAGTTTTGGTATTGAAACAAATGACAAATCATTCAATAACAAAACAACACCAGGACAAAGGTATGGAACACTAGCAATTGAACTGTTAAATATGCTAATTGAAAATGGTGTATTTAATCAGTCAAACTTACAAAAATACGTTGATAATCCAGCTTTATTACAATACCCAAATAGTAAACCAAATGACGTTTTAAAACTTTATTTGGGTGGTGATGTATTAAAAATTGGTCAATCAGCAAATTTTTCCAAATATTTAGGTATTTTTACAGGTCAATCAACTGCTAAAGCACTATATGTTAATACAGTTTTAGATAGTGATTACAATTTCATTCCAAGAGCTGAACCAGGTTTAAATGAAAAAGTTATATCTTTAGTTAATCCAAATTATGTAGCAAGGAGTGGAACTCAATCTGTAAATTATAGGGATTTTGGAACAAAAAAACTAGTTAATAATTAAAAATTAATCAAAAGGAAATAAAAGGATGAAAAAACTTAAAAAATGATGAAAGGGATTAGCATTGTCATCATTTGTAGGGATTACTGCAATAAGTTTGGTTGCCTGTGGACAAACTGGAGCAACCCATGCTTTTACAAGTACTCCAACAAATTTATTACAAGACAATAATAGTCCATTAAATGAAACTTTCAATAATTCACCAACATCAACTTATGCACAAACAGCACTTTATAATTTAACTACATACCAAACAACTGGACAATTTGTTACATCTCCAGATGGAGGGTTTTCACAAACAACTGATGACACTTTAATTCTTGAGGGTGCAAGTGCAGTTATTGTATTTAAAGATGAAACTGTAATGAAAGATGTTGATGACAAAATTGGAAATAATTTAATAACTGAAAATAAAATTTCTCAAAGTGAAATTTTAGCAAAATTAAAAGACATTAAAACAAGTGTAGATAAGTCAACAACTGTTTCACCAGCTGAACAAAATACACAAGAAACTAAAGATGATGTAGCTGCTGATGATGAAACTGCTGATGAACCTACTTCTGACAACACTAAATGAGAAGAAGGAAAAGATTATTGAGTTTTCACAAGAAATAAAGGTGGAATTCAATTCCAAAAAGGAATCGACCAAAATCCAGTACTAATATTTCTCAATATTATAATGATGCTGTAAGTAACGGAAAAACTTACCAATTTATTATTGATACTGACAATTATTGAGTTGACGAAAATGGTCAACAACAGCAAGCAGTTTCAAGTCATGACTTTGAAAGAGGACTAGAAACTTATGCATTATCTGCTGCAATTGGTTACACTAGAAATGAATATTTTTTAGATTTGATTGGATTAGGAACTGAAAGTTTAGGGAAAACTATTAGTTATCAAAATAGTGATAAAAAATATGTTAGTCCAGCAGATGTAAATTATGACATAAATAACTTTGTTAATGTAAACGATGCAGTTTATACAATGTATATTGATGAAGAATATCCATATGCATTAGATTTAATTTCAAAAGAATATTTTGGTGCTTTACCAAATACAAATAATAAAGTTAAAAACATTAATTTAAAAGATGGAAAAATTGTTCTTGATGATGGAGTTATTGATCAAGCTAAAACAAATTGAAATGAAATTTTTGGTTCAGGTGGTTTAAATAACTTTACTAAAGATACTTGATATGCTGGTGCATACTATATTTCTGCTTTTACAGGAAGTCAAATAATTTTTAACTTGAACAGTATTTATATGGATACAGTTGGTCAAGATTTATTAAGTTATGTTGATGGAAAAATTCAAGGAACAAATAACCAAAACACAGATGAAAGAATGGAACAAATTGTAATCAATTATGGAAGTGGTACAGCTGACACTTATTTTGAAAACTATAAAGCAGGTCAAATTGATTACTTATCTTCTGTTCCAGAAGCTAAAAGAAGTGAAGCAAATAGTTTAAGTGGAGTAACTCCAACAAAAGTTATTCAAACTACACAATCTAATTACATTGCTTATACACCACACCCATATACAGTAAATAAAGATGGAAAAGTTAGTGCAAATGAAAATGTTCCAGATAATATGGCAGATTTTATTTATCAATGAGATAGTAAAGATGCAATGACAATTAGAGCTGGAATAGCAGGGTTGGTTAATTATAACCAACTAGCATACATGGTATATTCAAACTCAAGAGATTTCCAACTAAGTGCTACACCTTATGGTGCTTTTAAAAACTATTATGAAAATGTAGCAAAAGGAGATATTTATGGAGCTTTACCTAGACCATATGCTGATTATCAAGCAAGCAGTGCTGATACAGTAGAAACAGAATTTGAAATTCCTTATTATAGTTGAAATTCAACTGATCAAAAAGTTAATATTGAAAAAATCAAAATTAATAAAGATACTTTTAAAACTGCAATTAATAATTTTAAAGGAAACAGTGCTTCTTTAAATTTCAGCATTAAATTTGGTGAAGGTTCTTTTAGTACAAATTATGAACAATATTTAATTAAATTCCAAGAAACTGTTAAAGATTTAAGTGGTGAAGGTATAAATGTTGTTATCAATCCTAGACTTGGATCTAATCCAACATCAACTGAATGATATAACAGTCAGTCTTCACCATTAGGGTATAGTTATTGAGCACCAGATTACAATGGGGTTGGAACTTGAATTGAAGCAGATAACACTTTACAAAGTACAACAGTAACAACTAAAGATACTGATGGAAAAGAAACTACAACTACTTATGAAGGAGTTCCAAGTACTAATTCTCATAATGCTTTCCACACATATTTAACAGCAATGATTTATGCAGTTAAATTAATGAATTATACTTGAAATGAAACTGACAAAAAATATGCTGCTAGTACTACTACAAGTGGTGATAGTCAAACAACTACAGATCCTTATATAAATGATGACAGAATTCAAAAAGCATTTAGTGAAAGTTCTTTAGCTGATTTTGGTATTCAAACTAATGATTCAGCATTTGATAATAAAAACACACCAGGTGAAAAATATGGTGCAATTGCAATTGAATTTTTAAACATGCTAATTGAAAAACAAGTGTTTGATCAAACAAAAGTACAAAGTTATATAGATGACCCATCTAAATTACAATATTCAAGCACTAAACCAACAAAAGAAAATCCTTATACAGCACAAAATCTTTATGTTGGAGGTGATGTGATAAAAGCTGGTCAATCTGCAAATTTCTCAAAATATTTAGGAATTTTTGCAGGTGAGTCAACTGCTAAAGCACTATGAGAAAATACAGTTTTAGATAGTGATTATAGTTTTATTCCAAAACCAGAAGCAGGATTGAAAGAAACAATTATATCTTTGGTTAAACCTGGATATGTAGCAAGAAGTGGAACTCAATCTATAAATTACAGAGATTTTGGAATAAAAAAATAGGATTTAACTTTTAAATAATGTGTTAAATACTTTAAAAACCTTATAAAAAATGGTGTTATAGTCCAATCATTAATTAAATTGGATTTAACACCATTTTTATTCTCTATGTAAAATAGTTTTTGATTTTTTATTGATATATTAATAAAAAACTTTTATTAGTTAATTGAATTATTTAACAAAAT
>CAMWHH010000014.1 GCA_947174035.1 uncultured Mycoplasma sp.
ATAGAATTTAGATCCTTCAATTTGAAAATATGCTTGTGAATTATTTTTAATTATTTTCTTCATAACTTTTATTATGGTTTACTTTGTTTGCAAATGATGTCTGATTTTACTTCTTTTCTTTTTTAACAATTTAGGATTAATAAATTTAGGATCTTTTTTCTGTTTTTGAATTTTTCATCAAATATTAATACTAACTATTCCAACAATAAAAACATATCCCAAAAAGAAAGACACCACCATTACTCAAGGTCAACCTAAATGAAAAATATCTTTAACAGCACGGTACTCTCCATATGTTCAATCATTTTCATTTATTCCAGTAACGTTTCACACTGTGTTTGTTGTATAAGAAACAAAACAAACATAACCAAAGTAAAAAACAGCAAACAAATGCACATCTAGTAAATTAATTCATTTTCTGTTTCTACTATTTGATAAAACCATGGTTCCATAAACCATTAAATAAAAATGCATAAAAAAATAAATTGGTAAATCATTACCAACAAAAAAATATTTCAATGAAAGCTCAGCTGAAGGATCTGAAAAAGTAACAAAAGGAATAGTGACCCCAGCGCCTAGAATTGCAAATGGTGCTAGAGTTTGTGCAAGTCTTCTAGATTTATCAACAATCAAAGAAATTGGTAAAGCTAAAGAAACAAAAGGACACATATCTAATAATAATGCTTTACTAACAACTACAGAATCTTCATAAAGAACTGGAACAGGTCGCATCCAAATGCTTCCATTAGCTTCTAAATAATCATGAAAACTAACCCAATCATTTCAATATCTGATAGCAATAAAATAAATTAAAAAAACCAAACTTGGAACAGCTCAAAACCAATAGTTGTTAACTAACCTTTTTCCAAAGAAATTGAATAGAAAAGTTAGTCCGACAAATATTAAAGTTACTACAATAAAAACAACTGTGTTTATCATGTTTATTCTACCTATTAAATAGATTATACACAGAGTAAGAAAATAAAAAAGTTAAAAGTTCTTTAACTTTTAACTTTTCAAAAATTTAATTTATTCTACATTAAAAAGTTTTTTGCCAAATTCTGGAATATCAAATTCAGGAATCATAACTTCAATTAAAATAAATTTATCATGATTTTCTTTACAAGCTTTTAAAGCTTCATTTAATTCAATTTCAGTATTAACTTTAAAAGTTAAACTATTTAAACCATCTGGATCAAATGCTTTAACTAAATTAATATAGTCAACACTTGGGATGTTGTTGTAAGCCTGTTTTGGACCGTGAATGTATTTTTCAATAGTATAACCTTTATTATTTATTAAAATTGTTATCATGTTAACTTTTTTAGAAATCACAGTTGCAAGTTCATTAAAAGTCATATTGAAAGCACCATCACCAATAATATTAATAACCCTATTATAATTACTTGCTATTTTTGCACCAAAACTTGCTGGAAAACTAAATCCAATTGAAGCTCATAAAGGTTGTAAAATAAATTTCATTCCTTTTCTTAGTTTTAAATATTGAGTCATATACATACAAGTTCCAATGTCTGAAACTAAAATATCACTTGGTCTAACAAATTCATTTAAAGCTGTTGCTAATGCATCATATTGAATTTGTGTGTCAGTTGGTGTAAATGTTTTCTTTTCTTTTTTACCAAGAATTGATAATCCATCATATACAAGTTTTTTACTAGCTAATTTTTTAATTAAAAATCCAAAAGAGTGATTAGTAAATAATTTAGTATCATACTTAACATGAGTATCTGAAATTTCTATAACACAATTTCGATTAAAGTTAAGTTTAAAATTAGAAGAAGTGATATCAGTAAACTTGTTTCCAATAATTAAAATTAAATCTGCTGTATCAACAAATTTTACAATTGATTGGTCACAAGTTTTTTCACCGTTATAAATCCCCAAATATAGTTCATTTTCTTCATTAAAAGAACCTTTCCCATAAGCTGTAGTAACAACATTAATGTTAGTGTTAGTAGCAAATTGTTCTAAATCCTTTGATAAACCATATCGTACTATTTTATGTCCAGAAATAATAACTGCTTGGTTACTTTTCTTTAATTTCTTTTCAATGTCATCTAAGATTTCAGCATGTTCTTTTACATCAAATCCTGAAGCAAAAGAAAGTGGATTTTGTTCACACAAAATTTCAAAACTAGCAACATCAACTGGCAGCATTATATAAACTGGTTTTTTGTAAAATACAGCAGCTTTAATTGCACTATCAATTTGGTTAATTGCATTTTTTGCATCCAATCAAACAGTATAAGAACTAACATTTTCATAAATCTTTTTAAATGAACCAAAAGTATCATCTGTACCTAGTGAATGGTGCAAAATCATGTGTCTTTTAAAATATTCTCTTTTTGGTGTACCAACAATATGAATTACTGGTACATCTTCACTATAACTACCAGCTATTCCATTAACAGCACTTAATTCTCCAACACCATAAGTTGTTAAAATTGCTCCAATTCCATTAACTCTAGCATAACCATCAACACTATATGCTGCATTTAATTCATTAGTACAACCAATTCAATTTAATTCTTCATGGTCAATGATTCCATCTAAAAATTCTAAATTATAATCACCTGGTACTCCAAAAATGTCTTTAATCCCAACTTCACTTAATCTGTCTAATAAATATTTTCCGATTGTAACTACTTTCATTATTTTTTCTCCTTTAGTGCTAATATCACTTTTTCATAAACTTCTTTTAAACTTGGATCACCAAATCTAACACTATGCTCTAATAAGAATGCTGCATCTTCATCAGTGAAATTACTTATTTCATCAAATTCACTTCATCTCACTGGTAAATTAATTGATTTAATAAAATCTGTTAAAAAATTTACTGTTTCATCTACTGTTTGTGTTCTAAAAATTTTTCTTCCCAATTCAATTAATTTATCATTAAATCATTTTTCGCTTTCAGCTCTTATTTTCAAATAAGTTGGTGTAATAAAAGCTAAACCTGCACCATGGGTTATATCCCACAAACCAGACATTGCATGTTCAATTGTATGAACTGATCAATCTGTTTCACAATTAAATGAAGCTAATCCATTTAAAGCCATTGTTGATGTTCAAAAAAAGTTTGCTCTAGCATCATAGTGAGTAGGTCTTAAAATAACCATTTTCGCATAATTAATTAAAACTCTAATATTTGCAAATATATATTCTTTAGTTCATTCAAATGTTGATTTACCAAAATATTGTTCAAGTAAATGCGAAAAGCAATCAAAAATCCCACTAGCTGAATGTCAAGCATTAACAGAAAATGTATATGAAGGGTCTTGGACTGAAATAATTGGAGTAGCAGACAAATTAGAAACACTCTTTTTTTCTTTGGTTATTGCATTTGAAATAACACTATACCCATTGTTTTCACTACCAGTTCCAGCCAAAGTAATAATTGAAATAACATCAATTCCTTTATTTTTAACATTGTTAGGTTTTAAAACATAGTCTCAAGAACTTTTATAATGATTGTTTTTTGTTAAAACAGCAATTACTTTTGAAGCATCAACAACACTCCCGCCACCTAGTGCAAAAATTACATCTGCTCCTTCACTAATCGCTAATTCAATACATTTATCAATTGTTGTGTGTTTAGGATTTGGTTCAATTCCTTCAAAGTGAAAATATTCCAATCCAACTTCATTTAAAACTGCAATTAAATGATCAAAACTACCATTTGTTTTATAAGAACTTCTTCCAGTTAAAATTAAGGCTTTTTTATAATTGGCATTTCTTAATTCATCAACCAATCCAAAAATTGCATTTTTTCCAAATAAATACTTTGGAACTATTTTAAGTGCTTCCATATTCATTACTCCATTAATATTAATTAAAAACTAAAATTAAAATTTTATTACAACAATTCAACAATATCTTTTTCAATTTCTAAAGGTGTTACTTTTGAAAGAAAACGATTTACAACATTGCCATTTTTATCAATTAAAAATTTTTCAAAATTTCACTTAACAGCTTTAGCTCTTTGTGTTCAAGGTTTTTGTTCTTTCAAATACTTGTATAAATCACAAGCATCATCTCCATTAACCTTAATTTTAGAAAACATATCAAAACTAACATCATATTTGGTTTTACAAAAAGATAAAATTTCACTTTCAGATTTTGGTTCTTGCATAAAAAATTGGTTACACGGAAAACCTAAAATCTTAAAATTTTTATTTTGGTATTTTTTGTATAAACTTTCCAATTTCTCATATTGTTTTGTAAAGCCACATTTACTAGCAACATTAACAATTAGTAAAACATTGTTTTTATAGTCACTCATATTTTTGATATTTCCAAAAATATCTTTCACTTTAAATTGATAAATATTCATATTATTTTTATACTTAATTTATTATATTTTTATTTACAAAAAAATATAAATAAAAAGATTTAACCTTAATAAAAAACCATTTTTTTATTTAGTATCTAGATAAAAAATAAAAACTAGATAAAAAAACATGCACCTAGGTTCCAAATAAATGCATGCTTGACGCTCACTCACATCATAAATATTATATAAAAATAGTTATTTTTAATTTCAAAAATAGATTTATTCAAATTTTGTTTTTTAAACTAACAAAAATAAAAAAATGCAAACCTAACATATTGTTAAGTTTGCAAAATTTAATTAATTAAAATTATTTGAATAAACGGTTGTATACATCATCATATGTATCAACTAAAGTAATGTTAATTTTTGATTTAACTTCTTCTGGAATGTCGTCTAAATATCTTTCGTCTTCTTTTGGCATAAAGATATTATTTGCTCCACCACGGAATGCAGAAATTGTTTTTTCTTTAACACCACCAATGATTAAAACTCTACCTCTTAATGTGATTTCCCCAGTCATCGCAACATTACTTGGAATCTTCACATTTTTTAATGCCGATAAAATTGCTGTTGTTAATGCAATTCCAGCACTTGGTCCATCTTTTGGAATACCACCACTTGGAACATGAACATGAATGTCAATTGTACCAAAAATTTCTGGATCAATTCCAAAACGTTTTGCATTTGTTTTTACATATCCTAAAGCAACATTAACAGATTCTTTCATTGTTTCTTTTAAGTTACCTGTAATTTCAATTTTTCCTTTACCAGGAGAAAAAGTTGCTTCAATTGGTAATAAATCACCACCTGCTGAAGTATAAGCCATACCATTAACTACACCTGGCATATATTCTTTGTCTTTTTTAGTGTAATCATAGATTTCTTTTTTCAAATAGAATTTTACTTCATTAACACCAATTGTTTGTGAAGTTAATTTTTCTTTTTGTTGACGTACTACAAATTTTCTAGCAATTTGACGAATTGCTCTTTCAACTTCTCTAACACCAGCTTCTCTAGTGTATCTTTTAATAATGTAGTTTAAACCTTCATCAGTAAATTTTAGCTCCTCTTTTTTTAAAGATGATTCAGCTAAAATCTTTTTAACTAAATAATTTTTTGCAATTGAAAGTTTTTCATTTTCAGTATAAGAACTTAAACGAATAATTTCTAATCTATCATGTAAAGGTTCTGGAATATTTTCTTCATAGTTTGCTGTTGCTATAAACAAAACATTTGATAAATCATAGTCTTCTTCAATATAGTTGTCACTAAATCTATTGTTTTGTTCAGGATCTAAAATATCTAACAATGCACTAGCAGGGTCACCTTTGTGATCACTACCTAATTTATCGATTTCATCTAATAAGAACAACGGATTAACAACCCCAGCTTTATTCATTGCTTTAATAATTCTACCTGGCATTGCTCCAATATAAGTTTTTCTATGACCTTTTAGTTCTGCTTCATCACGCATTCCACCAAGAGAAATTTTTACAAATTTCTTTTTTAAAGCAGAGGCAATTGATTGAGCTAGTGAAGTTTTCCCAACCCCTGGAGGACCAACTAAACAAATAATTGAACCCTTCACATTTTTAGATTTCATTCTAACTGCTAAATACTCAACAATTCTTTCTTTAACTTTTTCTAAACCATAGTGGTTTTCATTTAAAACTTTTTCCACTGATTCTAATGAATTAACATCATCAGTTTTTTGTCAGTAAGGTAAATCAACTAATCAATCAATGTAAGTTTTTGACATTGAATATTCATTAGAATTACTAGAAGTTTCTAACTTATTAACTTCTGCTAAAATTCTTTTTTTAATGTGTTCAGGATAAGGGTTGTTTCTAACTTTTTCTCTAATTGCTTCAGAATCATCCTCTTTTGAAGAAATGTCTCCAAGTTCTTCTTTAATAGCTCTAACTCTTTCTCTTAAATAAAATTCTTTTTGTTGTTTAGAAAGGTTATTATTTATTTTTTTACTAATATTAGCATCAATCTTTTTAGATTCTTCATCATCAATTGTTAATCCTAAAATTCTTTCAACTCTTTTAGCTGCAACTGGCTCTTCTAATAATGCTTGTTTGTCTTCAAGTGAAAATTTTAGAGCAATTGGTAATCATTCAGTTATTACATAACGATTTTCTTTTGAAAAGAAATAGTCTTTCCCTGGAAAAGTAGATAATTGCTTCAATTCTTTTTCAAAAGTAGAATAGAGTTCTTTAATTCCTTCTTCATTCTTTTTTGAAAGTTTATTGTTTTCTTCAATTTCTTCATATTCAGAATAATAGAATTTTCTATTTTTTCCATCTTCTTTTTCAGAAAAATTAGTTAGTTTTACTCTTTTCAACCCTTTGTAAATAATTGAATATGATCCATCATCATAAACATCTTTAATTTCAAAAGAACACAATGTTCCAACTGTAAAAATGTCATTTTTATCAGGAGAATCAACTGATGGATTTTTTTGAGAAACTACAATCATTAATTCATTTTTGCTTTTACTATCATCAATTGCTGCAATTGATTTTTCTCTACCAATTTCAACTTTTAAAGTAGTTTTAGGAAAAATAACAATTCCTCTTGTAACTAAAACATTAACAGCTTTTTTACCGTTATTTGAATTAACACTTTTTTCATTCTTTTTGTTATTCATCTTTTCCTCCTAAATAAACAAAATTAAAAAACTTATATATTTGTTATTTATATATTATACATAAAAAATTAGCAGATTAAACATTCAAGTGATAATTATATTTTTTTTAACCTTCTTTTTTAAAAATCTAATAAACAAAAACAAATTTATTTTATGCTTTTCAAAATTTCTTTTTTTAAGAATTCAAATACTTTTTTGTCAAGAACTTCTCTTTTAACTGAACTGTAAATAGAAAAATCATCTCGAATTTCAGATTCTTTATTTTTTGAATTAGCAACTATATTTTTAATTTCAGCATCCATATCTTTATCTGTTACTTCAATTTTTTGTTCATTTGCATACTGTTTCAAAGCAAATTTAATTTTAATATAGTCTCGTGCTTGTTTTTTTTCTTCATCAATTAGCTTTTCTTTTGTTATAGCACCTTTACCACCATCAATCATTTTGATGAATTCATCTATACTTACAACTTTTCCAATTAAAGTAAGCATAAGTCTAGAAATAAAAATTTCAGCAACATTAATTACTAGGTTTTCGTGGATTTTAACAGAATCGGGAACCATTTCTACTAATTGTTTTGATAAAACATTTTGAATAGCATTATTTAAATTAGTATCAATGTTTTTTTGCAATTGTTCTTCTAGATGTTTTTTGTAGTTAGCAACTGTTGCTACATCTTTAATATTTAGTGATTTAACAAATTCATCATCTAATTTTGGAGTTTCAATTTCATTAACTACATTCACTTTAACTTCAAATTTTGCTTTTTTATTTCTTAAATTTGGTACATGATAATCTTTAGGAAAAGTAACATTAACATCTTTGCTATCGCCAGCTTTTAAACCAACTAACTGATCTTCAAAATTGTCAATAAATGATTTAGAACCTAATTTTAATTCATAGTTTTTTGCTTCACCACCATCAAATGCTTTGTTATCAATAAAACCTTTAAAATCAATTACCACCATGTCACCTTTTTTAGCAGGACCTTGTTTTGGTGCCATCATTTCATTTTTTGAAAGTTCTTGATTAATTGCAGCATCAACCATTTCTTTATTAACTTTTGTAGTTAATCCATCAACTTTTAATTCTTTAGGATTTTTAACTTTGAATTGGGGAAATTTAGCAAATGAAATAACAAAATTAATTTTCCCTTTTTCTTTGTTTTCAGGTTTTGATTCAACTGGTTCAAAATCACAAATATCATCACTTATTTTTTTAAATTCAGCTTGATCAACTAATCATTCTTCAGATTTTTCTTTAGCAACATTTAAAGCTTTAATGAAACAATTTGCTTCATTTATATTTTTCTTTGCTATTTCTAAAGGAACTTTTCCAGGACGATATCCTGGGATTTTTAAATTTTTTGATGCTTTTAAAATTTCTTTATTTAAAATTTCTTCTCATTCTTTTTCTGAGAATTCAACACCAAAAATTGCAAGATCTTTTTCATTTTTTACAGATGTAATCTTCATGAAATTTTTCTCCTAATTAAATAAGATTTATTTTTTATACCTTAATATCTTAATATTAAATATCAATTTAAAATCAAGTAATTTAAAAAATAAAATAATTTAGTTAAACAATTATTTTATTGGTTTGAACCAATTTTTTGTACCAGTTTTTTTCAAAAATAAGTCAGCATTATGACTGTCTTTTGGAGTTTGTTTTTTTAAAACAAAATAATTTATAGTTGGCAAAATGATTATTCACAAAAAGATAAGTCAAAACAAAATAGCATCATAACTTTTAAGTCAAACTTGACCATCTATATCATTACTTTTGCTATAAAACAACCCAGATGAGCTTTTTGAATAACCATTGATTGAAACTTCATACATAAAGTTATAGAAAAAAGTGTAACAGAAAACAACAAGAATTAAAAATGATGAAAGAACTGCTGCAAAAGTAAATCCAAATAGTTGATTTTTACATATCTTTTTAGTGTATCTATCTTTTACACCTAAAACCATAGTATATGCATATACCAAAAAGAAAACTAGTGTAGGAGCATTGGTGGCACTATCAAAAATGGCATCATTATTCATAGCAATTGCTGGAATACCAAAAATAAACATATAAAACAAATTTTGAATCAAATACAATGATAAAGATCCCAAATTATCTTTTTTTAAGTTTAATTTTTTAAATTGTTTATAAAACATAATTTCTTCAGCAATTATTAAACCTTCACAACTTTTTAATGACCCCATTGACAAAGCATTAGCCACAAAAATTGCACTTAAAGAAATAAAAACATTAATAGTAATATCAATTGCTTTTCTAGCAGTTTCAAATTCAGTTCCTTTTGGGAAAAGCGTTTGTAAAATTGTACCAACTGAACCCATTCCAGTTAAACCTGCACCAATTGAAATTAATATATACACAATTGCTGCAATAACAATTGTTAAAATCGCAATAATAGGTACTCTTTTTTCAGGTTTTTTCATATCTGTTGCTAAATTACCAATTGTTAAAAAAGAGTCAAATGAAAATAAAATTCCTGGCAGAGCTGAAAATACTCCTGTAATTTGAAAGAAATTTGTTGATGGTATTGCATTAATGTTAAGCCCATTAGCACTATTAACTAAATTGTTAGGATTAGTGGTATCAACAATATTGTTTGGATTATTGATAACATGAGATGAATTAGCACCAATTAAACTAACTACAATAGCTAATAGTAAAGGAACTAATTTAGTAATAGTACCAATTAGTTGCAAACGACTTGATAACTTTAAAGCTAAATAATTTAAAGCGGTAATGGAAATAAAAACTACAAATCCGCCCAAAAAGATTCATCCAAAATGAATTGTAGTTCCTCCATTTACTGCTCCATCAATTGCATAAAATAAACCTTCTAATGAAATAATTGGTAAACAAGAAACTAAAATCGAATAATAAACAGACGAATGGGTAAATTTAACAAATAAACCTTGTTTTCTACCACCCAATACATCAACTCATCCTGCTAAACCACTTTTACTTTGCTTGCTAGTTGAAATTTGGGAAAATGAATAAGCAGCAAAAAGGGAAATAATAGCAGCTATAATTCAAGAAGTAATTAGTCCTCAAAAACTAAAATTATCTCCTTCAGTTAAAGCACCTATAACACTATTATTTTTTAAAAATATCCCAACCCCAATCACAGATCCAAGCGAAATTGATAGTGCTGAGAAAAAACCTATTTTTTTAGCTTGTGCTAAATCCATAAAATATACCCTTATTTATTTTTTTTACTATTTTTTTAAATTAAAATAAAAAAACTTAGTAATGCTACCAATATACCACAAATTAGGAATTAATTTTTAAAAAAATTATTTTTATATAGGAGCAAAAAAAAAAAAAAA
>CAMWHH010000015.1 GCA_947174035.1 uncultured Mycoplasma sp.
CTTCTAATTAATTATTTAGGTAATTTTTGCTAAAAAATAGCCAAAAATTTAATTTTAACTCAAAAAAATTTAAATTTTTTGCATTTTTCTGTTGATTTTTATTTTTTTATGGTAATATTATTATGGGTTTAATTGTTAGAGAGAAAGTATAACCTCGACAAAATACTTTTTTTAGATGAAGCGACCCCTTTTGATCAGAAGAATATAACAACAAAGCCATTTGGTTATTTGTCGGAATAATCGAATCTTGTGGTTAGCATGCTTCACCTACCGGTATGTGCATGTATCGGATAGTGGCTAAAAAAAAGAAAACAATCGGTTTACTAGTGGATGTGATGCAATCTAAACATATACAAGTAAATGGGTTGTTTTTTATTTTCTAATAAAACAAAAAATGAGTGTAAAAACTCATTTTTTTATTTTTATCTAGCAATTTAACATTAAAATTTTTTATATCTTTATTAATTAAATATTCATATGGAGAATTATATGACGCCACATAACACCGCAAAAAAAGAAGATATTGCTAAAGTTGTATTAATGCCTGGAGATCCACTTAGAGCTCAATGGATGGCTGAAAACTTTTTAACTAATGTAAAATTAGTAAACCAAGTTAGAGGAATGCTTGCTTTTACTGGTGAATACAAAGACAAAAAAATAACAATTATGGGTCATGGAATGGGAATTCCATCAATTGGTATATATAGTTATGAATTATTTCACTTTTATGATGTTGATGTAATTATTAGAGTTGGAAGTGCAGGTTCATATTCAAAAAATATTAATGTAGGTGATTTAATACTTACAAAAGAAGCATATAGTGAATCAACTTTTGCAAATTTAATTGGAGTTGAAGCACTAAATAATGTTTTGCAAGGAAATAATAGTTTAAATGAACTAATCAAAAAAACTGCTAATGAAAACAACATTCTATTAAAAGAAGCTAGAATTCATAGTTCTGATATTTTTTATGGTTCTAAAAGAAATTTGGATCAAATAATTGCTGATACTAAAGCAGAAGCAGTTGAAATGGAATCTTTTGCATTATTTGCTAATGCTATTAAATTAAACAAAAAAGCAGCTACTTTACTTACATGTTCAGATTCATTAGTTACTCATGAATCAATGAATGCTCATGACAGACAAACTAAGTTTGTTTCTATGATTGATTTAGCTTTAAAAACAATATTAAAAATTTAAAAAAATTATGACAATTTTAGATTTAATTGAAAAGAAAAAAAACAATAAAAAAATAAGTGAAAGTGAATTTAATTTTTTTATTGAAGGTTTACTAAAAGATGAAATAAAAGACTACCAAACTACTGCTTTTTTAATGGCTATATATTTTAATAAATTGGATTTTAATGAAACTTTTTATTTAACCAAAGCAATAATTAATAGTGGCAAAATTTTTAATTGGCCTAATTCAGTTAAAAATTTAATTGACAAACACTCAACAGGTGGAGTTGGTGACAAAGTTAGTTTAATAATATTACCTTTATTAAGTTGTTTAGATGTTAATATTGCAAAAATTTCAGGCAGAGGTTTAGGATACACAGGTGGAACAATTGATAAATTAGATTCTATCAATATGAAAACCGATTTAACCAATTTAGAAGCAACTGAAATTTTATTAAAAAATCATTTTTTTATAATGCAGCAAACTAAAGATATTGTTCCAGCAGATAAAATTCTTTATGGATTAAGAGACACATCAGGAACTATAAATAATGTTTCTTTAATAGTTGCTTCTATTATGTCTAAAAAAATAGCTTTAAATACTAATAACATTTATTTAGATGTAAAAGTTGGTGATGGTGCTTTTTTTAGTGACTTAAATGATGCTATAGAATTTGGAGAACTTTGTATTGCTATTGGTAAAAAATTTAATAAAAATGTTTTAGTTCATTATACAGATATGAATAAACCATTAGGAAGATGCTTGGGAAATTTAATAGAAGTTAAAGAAGCGGTGGATTTTTTACAAGGAAAATTTGATTGTTTATATTTAAAAGAATTAATTTTTGAATTTTCAAAAGATATTTTACTGGATTTAAATATTTGTAAAACACCAGAACAAGCAGTTAAACAAATTGAAAATGTTATTAACAACAAACAAGCAATTACATCTTTTTTAAATTGAAACAAATACCAACAAGGTAAATTGAAAACAGTTGAAGATTTAAACAATTTCTATAATCCTAAATTTAAAAAAGAAATTAAAGCATGAAAAGATGGGTATGTAAATTTTATTTCTAATAAACAATTAGGATTAATACTGATTGATTTAAAAGCAGGTAGAAAAATAAAAACAGATAACTTAGATTTTTTAGCTGGTTTGTATTTAAATAAGTATTCTGGTGAATTTATTAAAAAAAATGAAACAATTATAACTGTTTATGCATCTAGTGAAATAGATGAAAAAATAGTTAATAAAATAAAAGAAAATATAGAAATTAGTGATCAAAAAATTCACTTAAACAAAACAATATTAAAGGTAAGTAAATAATGAAAAGGAGATAAAAATGATTAATAGAAATATTGGTACAATATATTCAAAATTAAAAGAAATAATTCATAATGCTTATGCACCATATTCAAATTTTAGAGTGGCATCAATTTGTAGATCTGGGAATTCATTTTATTATGGTGTTAATGTAGAAAACTCTTCTTATCCTGTGACACTTTGCGGAGAAAGAAATGCTATTTCTACAGCAATTAGTAATGGACACAAACAAATTGATGAAGTCTATTTATTAACTGATTCAAATGAATTTTCTACACCTTGTGGAATGTGCAGACAATTTATGAGTGAATTTATGGAATCAGATAGTTGTAAAATCTATATTTTTAATTGAGAAGGTAAGTATATAGAATATACTATTAATGATTTACTAAAAAGTCGTTTTACAAAAAAAGATTTAAATTATAAAGGAATTTAATGTTATGAAAAATTGAAATAATAGTTCTATTGAATACATAAAAACTAACCCAATTGCTGATGAATGAATAACTTCTTCTAGAATTAATGACCAATATAAAAAATTTATTTTAGCAATGTCACCTGAAGAAATTAATACTTATTTCACTGATGAAAAAATGCAATTTGGTACAGCTGGAATTAGAGCAACTATGGGTCCTGGTACTAACCAAATGAACATTTTTACTTATCAACAAATGACAGAAGGTGTTGCTAAGTGATTGCTAAGTCAAAAAGAAAATCCAACTGTTATTGTTGCTCATGATACTAGAAAAAATGCTGATTATTATGCAATGATTGTTGCTAGAACTTTAACTAGTTTTGGAATTAAAGTTTTTTTATTTAAAAATAATCAAATGAAAGCTACACCAATTGTTTCGTATAGTGTTAAAGAAGCACAAACTGATGCTGGTATTATCATCACTGCTAGTCATAATCCAAAAAATTATTTAGGGTTTAAAGTTTATGGAAAAACTGGAGGACAAATTTTAGATGATGATGCTAACCAAATAATTTCATACATGCCTGAATCTAAAACAATTATTAATAACACTTATACTCCTAATGAAAATCTAATTTCATATTTTGATGACACAATAGTTGAAAGTTATTTTGATGCTTCATACAAATGTTTAATCAACACAAATATTTATAGACAAAAAAACTTTCCTGTTGTTTTTACTCCACATCACGGAACAGCTTGTTATGACCTACCCTATTTATTAAAAACTTTAGGATATGAAAATATTTTTTCAGTTCCTGAACAGTCAAATCCAGACTCAAATTTTACATATTCTCCATCATTTAATCCTGAAGAAAAAACATCTTTTAATTTAGCAGTTCAATATGCTGAAAGATTAAAGGCAAAAATTATGCTTGGGGTTGATCCTGATGCTGATAGATTAGCAGTAGCTGTAAAACACAGAAACAAATGACACTATTTAACTGGTAATGAAATGGGTATTATTTTTACCAATTATGTTTTACAAAACAGAAAATTTGATAAAGTTCCATTTATTGTTTCCACTTATGTTTCTACAAATTACATTGACAGAATTGCTGCTAAATATGGTGCAAAAGTATTTAGAACTCCAACTGGTTTTAAATGAATTGGTGCTGAAATTGATAAAAATATTGATTCTATGGAATTTGTTGTTGGATTTGAAGAAGCAATTGGTTCTTTAAATTCAGATATCAACAGAGATAAAGATAGTTTTCAAGCAGCTGCATTAGCACTAGAAATATTTACTTATTTAGATGATGATGAAAGAACTTTAATTGATTATTTAGATGAAATCTTTGCTGAATTTGGGTTTTGATCTGGGGAAACAGTTTCTTATCGAATTGAATCTTTAAACTGAAAAGAAGAAATGCAAATGAAATTGGAAAAATTCCAAAAAATAAAAAATGAAGATATTTTAGGAATTAAGATTATGGGTATTAATTGAAATGAACCAGCAAAAGCTTTAGAATGACATTTAGAAAACGATATGTGAATTAAGTTTAGATTATCTGGTACTGAACCTAAATTTAAAATTTATTATGAAATTTATGGTGACAGCAAAGAAATTTGTAACCAAATTTTAAAAACATTTAAAGAAGAATTTGAATTTTTGTTAAGATCATAAAAATATGAAATTTAAGAAGGTATGCAAATACCTTTTTTTATTTCAAAAAAGGAAAAATTTAATACATTAAACAACCTTGTTTGCTTTTTCGTGCTATTTTATTAATACATAAATTTAGGTATACAAACATTATTGTTGTTGTTGTGTATTCAAATTGTTGAATTTATGTTGGGTATAAAATTTAAGGAGGATTAAACTAAATAAATCTTCTAGGTTTAAAAGATTTATTTAATGTTTTGATTTAACTTATGAAATTTAATTTTAAGAAAAAAGTTATAGCAATTACAGGTCTAGGAGTAGCTGGTATAACAGTTGCATCTACTACTTCAGTTTTGACTGCTTACAAAGATGACATTACTAAGACTCAGTCTGCTGAAGTTGTTGCTCCTGTAGAAAATGAAGAGAACACAGGTGTAGATTCAAATCCAGATAATGTAATTGTTTCTCCAGCTGCTAAAAATTCAAGTGAAGCAAATGAAGAAAAAATAGAAGAGGATTGAAGTCAATATAGAAATGGTACAATGGCAGCTTCTGTTGTATCAAGAATTAGTGAAATTAATTTAGATTTTAAAACAGCTAAAGCAAATAGCTATGGTTTAGAACAAAATTATGTTGAGTATGCAGATAATGGTAATTTTTCTAATTATTCAACTTCAGTTGAAAATTTTAAAACTGATTTGTATTTATTTATAGATTCATTTTGAAATGAAAATGATAAGAATTTTGACATTTTATCTTTTTCAATTGATAACTTTATAGTTTCTGGAAAAAATATTAATAAAATTATTTTAGGTAGTAGTGTTGTTTCTTTTGAATTAAATGTGGAAATTAGTGCTTTTAAAGATACTAAATTAGTATTATTTAACAAAATTTTTGATTTAGCAAAAGGAGAAACATCTAATTTAAAAATATCAGTAAACAATCAAACTGTGATGCCTGTTATTAATGAATTAACTACTGAATTTTATTTAGGTTGAGAAATTAATTCTGCTAATTTTGAATTTAAAGATGAATCAATTACTAAAGTTTTATCACCAACAAAAAATTCTTATTCTTATGCTTTTCAATACATTTTTGATGATTTAACTGATAAAAAAAACTATGTAGAACTTTACAAAACATTCCAACCAAAAATTTTGGATATGGATACTACTAAAGTTAAAGAAAAGATTGTTAACTACTATAATCAACAACTTAGTGAAACACTAGACTATGTTGATATGGGAATTCAAATAATTGGTATTTTAAAAGAAAATCCAAATATTGAAAATTTACTTATTAGAGTTGCACCTTATTTAGCAAAAATTGCTACAAAATTAAATATTTTACCAGCTTTTCTTGAACCATTGTTAGCAGAAGGGTTTGCTAATAACAAAACTTCTTTTATTTCGGTTTTTGAAAAAAATAAGAAGGCAGTTATTGATTATATTGCTCAATATATGCCAGATTTAGTGGATTTAGCAAAACCTATAATTGAAGCTATTGGTCCAAATATGAATGCTGAACAAATGTCTGAATTAAAAAGTTTATTAGTTTATTTTGGGTTAGATAATAAAATTATAGATATTTTAGTTAATGACTTTTTAGGCGAAAATGGAAAACCTAAATCCTTATACAATATATTAATAGATAATGTTGATACAATTGTTTCACTTGTTATATCACAAAATAACAATGATGTTGTTGAAGGAATTTTAGGAATTATTGAATTATTTACAAGAAGAACATTAACATACAATTTATTACGTCCAGTTCTTTCAGTAATTTTTGATGGTAATACAAATAGACAAAATTTTATGTATGCTATTGGAAGATTAGTAAATCTAACAGCTGTTTGAAATGTTATAGAAATTATGTTCATTAATAATGATTTAGCAGGTTTAGATACAATTCAAGGTATTTTGAATTCTATTTATAATTTTGCTAGTCAAGTTTTTGCAAGAAAAGCAAATTATAAAGATTATAAAACTGGATATGAAAACTTAGAATTTTCAGGACACTTTGATAAAGAACCAACAATTGATAAGCAAAGTCAAACAATTAATTTTAAATATTTAAGTTATTTAAAAATCAAAAAGAAAATAACTTTAGATTTAACTCCAATTAAACGAATGTTTGATCCTAATAGTGTTTGAAATTTAATTAATTCTTTTCAAGATATATCAGGATATGGTTGAGCTATAAATAAGGGTTGATTACGAGATGGTGTAGTTAGATTTATTCCAGATTCAATTTCAGTTGGTGGAACATCTACAAGTTTTACAGAAATAACTTATGAAGCTCAAAACTCTTCTCTATACTTTGATCCAATTCAATCAAATTCTGATTATACTTTAGGTTTTAAATTTGATTACAAAACAAGAATTGCATTTAAAGATCAATCTTTAATTTCTTCAATAACTAACAACTATACTTCATATTTTGATTGAAAACAAATTGGTCCAATTCTTGTTTGGGGTGATTATTATTATTCAGATTTTTGAAGATCAATTTTATCAAATGTTATTACAAGGGATTATGTTTTCACTAGCATAGCTCATGTTGAATATTCATCTGAAGTTGTTGCAAACACCTTAACATATGATCCAAACTTATATACAACTGGATTTACAATAACAAGAGCTCCACAAGATAAAAGATTGAATGGACAATCTATTTACAAAGATGTTTCATCATGACCAAATTTTTATATTTTCGAATCAGTAGACACTGGTGCTTTATATAATGTTAGATACTCAGACACTGGTGATTATTATGAAAAAATCATTGCACATACACCAACTATTCCATACTTTATTACAGACAGAATTACTAAAAATAATTATTCAATAACAGAAAACTGAAATTATTTAGCAAGTACTAATTTAGCAGTTAGATCTTATTCAGATGCTTTATTTAATTTCAAATTACCAATTCACATTGTAATTAAATATATTGTTGGTAAAACTGATGTACAAGCTAATATTGAC
This sequence comes from uncultured Mycoplasma sp., assembly GCA_947174035.1. Lineage (GTDB taxonomy): Bacteria > Bacillota_I > Bacilli_A > Mycoplasmatales > Mycoplasmoidaceae > Malacoplasma. Next base: position 7,578 of record CAMWHH010000015.1, read on the forward strand.
TTTTTTGCAATGAATCATCAATTATACTTGCCTTTTATGTACTATGATACTGCTTCAAAAAAGATGGTTGATAGTTATTCAGAAGGTTTTTCACAAATTAATAATAAAGTTGACTCAGTTGGTAGTTGGTTCTGAGAAAGTAAATTTTATTCTTAAAAATAAACAAAAAAATAATTTAATATTTTTGTATATTGTAATAGAATATACATAGTGTAAATTGAGCAGGATGTTCTCTTGCTCAATTTCTTTTTTAATATGGAGTAAAAATGAAAATTAGCAAAGCTTTTTGAGATAACTTAGATAAAGTTGCTCAAGAAAAAGAAACAAGTAAAGAAAATATTATTAATATTTTAAAAACTGCTTTAGAAAAATCATATTTAAAAGAAAATCCAGATATGGATATTGAAACAGAAGTAAATGAAGAAAAAGAAACAATCAAACTTTTTGAAAAAAGAGTTGTGGTAGATAAAACCGAAGATGAAATTGATGATGATAAAGAAATAAATTTAGCAGATGCTAATAAACTTAAAAAATCATACAAAATTGGAGACATTGTAAAAACTGAAGTTGAAATTGGACAATTTGAAAGAAGATTAGCTTTTCACTTTGGACAAATTTTAAACCATAACTTAAATGAAATTTCTAATTCTAAAATTTATGAAGAATGAAAAGATAAAGTTGGATATATTATCAGAGCAGAAGTTGAAAAAAATGAACGTTTTGTAGAAATTAATTTAGGAACAACTAAGGGTGTGTTGTTAAAATCAGATCAAATTCCAGGTGAATATTTATCTCCAGGTCAAAGTTATTTATTTGTAATAAAAGAAGTTAAACAACAAACAAAAGGATGACCAATAATTTTATCAAGATCTGATGAAAGACTTTTAAAATACCTTTTAAAAAATGAAATTTCAGAAATTGCTAATGGAACAATTGAAATTAAAAAAATTGCAAGAATTGTTGGTTATAAAACAAAAGTTGCTATTGCTTCTAAAATTTATGGAGTTGATGCAATAGGAACAGCAGTTGGTCCAAAAGGCGAAAGAATCAAAAAGATTTCACAAATGCTAAATAACGAAAGAATAGATGTAATTTTATATGATGATGATCCAAAACAATTTTTAGTTAATGCATGTCATCCTGAAAAAATTTTAGGAATTGAAATTTCAGATGATGAAGATAAACCAGGATCAAAAATTATTACTATTGTTTGCCCAGAAGATAATTTATATAAATTAATTGGTAAAAATGGAGTTAATGTAAAACTTTTGTCTAAATTAACTGGATGAAGTATCGATGTTGTTTCTGATGAATTTGCTAAAGAATCAAAAATTAAATATGAAGATATTTCTAACCTTGTTTCTTCAAAAGTTAAACAACCAAAATCTACTTTTACAAATAATAAAAACAATCAAAGCGGTAATAACTGAAAATCAAATAATAATAAAAGAAATAATAACAATGATTTTTATAACAACTTTTCAGCAGATTTGCCAATTGATACACCATTTGATTATGAACAATATCGTGCAGATTTAGAAAGCATTACTGATGATGATGTTGAAAGTTTATTAAATACTACTTCAATTAATTCTACAAAAAAACAAAAAAAGAATTTTGATGAAGATGAAGAAGAAATTGTATTAGTAGATGGTACTGGTAAAGAAATTTTTAGTGAAGAACCAGTAAAAGAAAAAAGAGTATCTAAGAAAAAACAGGTTGAAGTTAAAGAATTTAATCCTGATGAAATCGAAGCTGATGAACCAATTGTAATTAAAAAACCAGTTATTAATATTGATGATATTGGTGGAGACGACCCATTATTAAAAAACAAGAAAGAAAAAACTGTTAAAAACAAAAACATCAATAAACAACCAAAAGAGAAAAAAGAAAAAGTTAATGTTTTTGATGAATTGATGGATGATACTGATGATATATCAGTTGAAGAAAGTATTGATACATCAGAACTTGATAATTTAGAATTAGAAGATGAATAAAAAAATTTTTCGTGTTTGTTGTATTTCTAAACAAGAAGCACCAAAAGAAAGTTTAGTTAAAATAACCAGATTCAATAACCAAATTTTCATTAACGATAATAATGTTAAAGGCAGATCTGTTTACTTTTTGCAAGATAAAGTCAAAGAGATTAATATTAATAAATTTTTTAATGTAATTAAATCTAAATTAAAATTTAATTTAGTAGAAACTGACAAAATAAAAATTATTGAATTCATAAAAAATAGTTAAT
>CAMWHH010000016.1 GCA_947174035.1 uncultured Mycoplasma sp.
ATTTTTTTGTTAGTGCTTAAATAAATATTTTTCAAAAATAATAAAATGTCTTTATCAAAATTATTAACATTAAAATCAGAATTATTTTCTTTAATCATTCCAATAATATTATTAATTGATTGATTTTTTAGTTTACTTGAATATTCAGATAAAATTGATTTTAAATTTAAATTTTTATAATACTGATTTGAATCTATTTCATAAAAAGTAGTTGGGATTTGTAAATTAGTAATTCTTTGATCAATTGTTGAGTCATCAAAGAAATCGTTTTTAGCACTAGAAACGTTGCTATTATAAGCAGTATTTAAACTTGTTAAGTAATAACTTAAAACTGCTCCACCTGATGTTGCAAGAACAGATGATACCACACCAATAGATACTAACTTTTTAACTTTATTTCTAATTATCATTTTCTTACCCAACTTTGAAAATAATTTAATTATATTAAAAGTAGTAATTCAAATCTCTTTTTAAAAGAAATTAAAAAGAAATTTGTCTATTCTATTACTAACTATATAATAAATAAATATAAACCATTTTTTAAAAATGTTTATCCTTATTCCATAAATTTTACCTTTTATGAAATAAAAAAAATATAAGGAGATAATCCTTATATTAATAGTTAATGAAATAAGCCATGTTCTGTATCTATTATCTAGATGTTGACTATTTATCTAAGAATAAAATTCTTCCGCTATGAAATTCATTTCTTTCATATGCAGTTCCCTTACCAAAATTTAGGTTTCTAACTTGTGGAGTTTACCGCGTTTCACACAAAAAATTTCTTCTTTGCTCGTCTCTGTGGCACTTTAAATACTTAACCATGGAAATAATATTTCTTTAGGTTAAAGTAAAGTCATAAGCTTTTAAACTTCCAGATTTTATTTTTTATTTATCTGCACAAACACTACTACCATCTCAGATAGTGTTAGCATGGACTTTCCTCTACTTTATTAAAATAGCAGTCAACTATCATTAACACCACTATTATTATATTAAATATCTTTATTTAATAAATTATTTATTGCTTGTTTAATACTGTAAAAATCTAATGGTTCAGATATTCCTTTTGCTAATTGCACATATCTAACAATATTTTGCTGATCAATAATAAAAACTGATCGATAAATGATATTAGCATGCAAAATATTAACACCATAGTCTTTTGCAAATTTATGATCTCTGTAATCAGATAACATAAAAATATTTTTCATATTATTAGCACCACATCATTTATTAAATGCGAATACTAAATCAGCACTAACATTTAATAAAGCCAGTCCTTCAACATTACCATATTCTTCATATAATTTTTTAGTTTGCAAATCACAAACACCTGTATCAATTGAAGGAAAGCAAGAAATAACTTTAATTGAATTTCCAAAATCTTTCAAACAAACATCATCAATTATTCTTCCATCTAATTTTGCTAAGCAAAAATCTGGAGCTTGTTGTCCTACTACTATTTTCTTAGTTTCTAAAGTTATTGCTTTTGTTAAATCTACTCTCATTTTTTCTCCATAATTAAGAATCATTAGAAATTTAATTATAAAATTTAATAATTAAAATATTTAAGTTAATTTAAACAGAATATTAAATTATTAAACATATCAATATTAAAACCAAATTAGATAGATAATAAATTTAATTTTAAACTTAAAGTTTCTGCATGGTATTTATTTTGTTTTATTGGTTTTATCTGTTGTTTTTATTTCTTCTATTTTGTTCATATGCCAAATTCACATATCTACTTTTTTCTTATTTTTTACTTAATCTAAATCTTACTAAACCATACTAAAACATTAAATAAATGGTTTTAAAGTTTTTTAAAGAATAATCAACAACTATCTTGGATAAAGTTAAATATTAAAATTTATATAGTAACTTATTAGATAGATAGAAACAAAAAAGTGTCACATATAATGTGAGCACTTTTTTGTTTTCTATAACATATAGTTATTCTAATTGGATATCATCTAAGTTAGAAATATCAATCGGTTTGTTTAAATCAAGATTTTCATTTAAAACTTTAAGCATTTCTTCTTTGTCTTCAACAAAATCATAATCTTTAACTTTTTTAATAATACCAAAAGTTTGAACAGTGTCAATTACCTCTGTTGATAACGAAGAAGCATTCATCAACTCATTAATTAATTCATCTTCAATAATTTCACTATTTGATTTTCAATTATATGTATAAGTTCAATTTGTATTTAAATGCTTTAACAAATCATTTTTATAGTTTTGATCACTAATTGCAAGTGAATGAAGTTTATGACCAGATTCTTGTAAGTGTTTAATTTTTTTCATAATATTTTTCGGTAATTTTTTAAACACAAAGTCTGACATTATTAAAATGTTTGCTTTATTATATTTGCTTTTATGAATTACACTTTCTATAGTTGAAAATAATTTTTCTAAATCTGTTCCACCATAAAATGATTTTCTTAAATTCATTTTAACTGTTTTAAATTTAACTTGACTGTTGTATAAGTCATAAAACTTAGCATCCATTGAAAAAGGAATAAATACAATGTTCATGTTTAATTTTTCTAGTTCTCTAACAAACACCAATGTTAAAGCTTTAGAAATAATTTCTTTCATATTACGCATTGATCCAGAAGTATCCAAACAAATAAAGATTGGTCCTCTTTCTCCAATGTCTTTTTGACGAATAATTCACTCTTCTTGAAGTTCTCTTTCAATTCCTCAAAGTTGATAAGTTAATAGTTTTTGTTCTATATAGTTTTTTAAAAAAATAATTTCTAAATCAGGATCATCAAGTTGTGCAATTTCATTAGGAATTAAATTATTTAAATCACTACTTTGATATAAAGCAAAAGTTTCTTGTGGAATGTTTTCCATAAATAAATCTTTATCTTGCTCTACTAACTCTAAATTTTCATCAACATAAGTACCAATGCTTCTAATAAATCTTCTTAAGTTTTCATCATCTTTAACAATATTAAAATAGTTTTCTACAGCTTTAAACAACTGTGATTCTCTTTCTTCAATTTTTGTTAAATCTCACAAAATACTTAAATCATATTCTTTAGTTTCAGGAACTTGTTCTAGAACTTTAATCGGAGAAGCTATTGCAATTTTTTCATCAGTTGGAACAGTAAACAAAGTTTCATTTGCTTTTAAATCATCTTCAGTCATTCTTTTAGATTCAAAGTATTTAATGATTGGAAATAAATTTAAAGCATTTTCTTTTCTTCTTTTAACAGAACTAATTAATTCTTTTTTAAACTTTTCATATTGTTGTTTAGTTGGATTGTTACCTTCTCCATTAACAAAATAATAAAGTTTTAAAACTGTTGTTTGACTTTGTTCTAAAAGACCAACTATTTGGTTAACAATATCTATTTCTTTAAATATCATAGCTTATTCCTATTTTCTTAATATATGTTGTAGTAATAAAATAAATAGTTAATTTGTGAAATTAACTATTTAATGTTGGTAAAATTTTGTCTTTATCTTTTGTTGTGAATCCATAGTTAATTAATTTAATGTATACAAACATATCTTTTGTTTTATCAACTATGTCTTCAAGTTTTTGAATAGAGTCTTCAATTGCTTCTTTTAAGAAACCTAAATCTTTTTTCTCAACAAAAATGTTATTTGCTGTTACTCCATCAAATCTTTTTTCTCTTAATATTTTTAAACCATCAATGTCTAAGTTAATTCTATTAATTAAAGTCGTTGCAGTATTTTTAATATCTTTAATGAAATCAACTGTTGGTCTAACTAAACGGTAGTGATCAACTTCTTTTTCTTCAAAGTTAGTATAAATTTTAACTTTTTCACCATTTTCATTTGCGTCTTTATAAACAAAGAAATTAGTTCCATCATACTTAATTAATGCACGTCTAGATGGAGAAGCACTTGTTTTGAACTCTTCAGCTGTACAATAATTAACCATTCAATCCATAACTTCAAAGTTATCATTTTTTGGAATGTTATCAATATCTTCTTTTTTAAAGAAATATTTGTTTTTTTCACCATCCATAAAGTAATAATAAACACCTTGTTTATTACGGTATGGTTTAATAACAACATTAGCTTTCTTTTCATGGATAGCAATGTTATCAATAATTGTTTCTCTAATTTTGTTAAAAGATTCTACAGCATATGCATATCTTCCATCAATTCCATATTCAATTGAAGAAGCAGTATCATTAATCATTTTAATGATTTCAGGAATTTGTGTAGTATTGTTTCAAATTACATTTTGTAAAATAAAACAGTCTGTTACATCAACATGTAATCTTCCGTTCAAGTAAGCTGAAGTTCTAAGTAATGATCCAATTTTTTTTCATTTACGGTCAGAAACATAAATTAAGTCAAAGTCATTTGGGTTTTGGTTAACTTCTTTTACTTTTTCATTAAATTCATTAATTTTCTTTCTTAATAATGAAATGAATCTTTTAACATTCTTAGGAATTTCAACATAGTGAGTATTTTTAGCAACAGTTTTTAAATAAGATAATTCAAATTTATCTGATTCAGACAACTCTTGTTCATCTAAGATGTTTACTGGGTTATCAATCAAGTTAAGTAATTTTTCTTCAGCTTGAATTGGTTTCATATCAACTCTAATGATGAAACGGTCTCATAAGGCTTCTAGACCTTTATTTCTTTCAGGTAACTCGTTTGATGCAGCAATTAATAATGCTAAAGGAACTCTAACTGGTTTACCATCATTAATAAAGATTTTTTCGTTAATAATCATCAACAAAGCGTTTTGAATTGAAGATGATGCTTTTCAAATTTCATCTAAGAACCCAATTTCAGCAGTAGGTAAATAACCTTCAGTTTTTCTTACATACTTTCCTTGTTTTAATTCAATAATGTCAATAGGTCCAAAAATTTCATCTGGAGTACTATATCTGTTCATTAAAACTTCAAAAGTATTTGAGTTTTTAAAGATGTCAGCAACTTTTCTTGAAACTAAAGACTTTGCAATCCCTGGAGGACCTAACATAAAAATTGATTCTCCTGCCATTGCACAAAGGAAAGATAATTTTAAAACTTCTTCTCTTTCTACAGTGTTTTTAGATACTTTAGTTATAACATTAACAACTTGTTGTCTAGTTTTTTCAGCTTCTAATTTGATTTGTTCAATTTCTTGATTACTCAAGTTTCTTAATTTATCATTATTCATCGACTTTTCTCCTATATATTACTACTTATTCAATGATTATTATTTAGAGTTAATTTGCATTAAAACTTTTTCAATTTGCTCGTCCACGTATTTTTTAGTTGCTGCATCTGTATCATTTACAGGTTGTGTAAGATTTGTAATGCTTTTAAAATTTGCATCAATAAAGATAGAATTATTTGCACTATCTGTGAAAGTATGATGCTTTTCAAACATTTGGATTTCTTGCATCATTGGTTGAAGTTCATCAAAATTTTCTAACATAAAAATGTTTACTAAATCAGTTAACTTCAACATTGTGCTTCTTGTCATGTTCATTACATCGCTTGGAACTTCTACACCATTGTCAGCCATATCTTTTAATTTTTCATATAGCTTTTTTACTTTATCTAATTCACCTTTATAGGCTTTTTCTAAATTTTCAGGTGTAAGCATTTCAGAATCAGTGTTTCTTAAACGGTCCCTAATGTTTGCTTGTAAATCATTTCAAGAAATAGCAAATATATTTGGATTAATAATAGTTTGATTATTTGCTTTATAATTTTGATCTCTTACATGCTCTTTGTAATCATAAACATTTTTTGCAATTATTTTATACAAATAACCATACTTTTTATGATTACCTTTTCTAATGGCCATGATAATTGATTTACGGTATAACTCAATTTCAGCCTTACTAGGAGCATCTAAAGTTTTGTTCATGAACTTATAAATAGTAGCAACTATTTCATCACTTCTATCTATAATCTTTGAATATAATTGTAAATTCTTTTTAAACTCTTCACTATCATATTCAAAATCTAAATGATCTGTACTATCTGCAGCAGTTGTTTTTTTAGCATCAGCTGCTTCAGGTTGTTCTACAACTTCTTGAACATTTGAATCCTTTTCTTTAGCCATATTCAATTTCCTCAAAAAAATATAAGTGTTAGTTAAATGTATAAACTACAAAGATACTCTTATATTATATTATGTAAAAAAACAAAAAACAAATTTTATTTAGTGAAAATCAAAAATATAGGTATATAATTAAAGTTTATACACTATATTAATATTTAAATTTTTTAATCAAATTTCTTGATTTTGAAAAAGCTCCTTCAGGATGATTGCTTAACCAAAGTTCTTTTTCAAATGCTTCCTTTTCTAAAATTTCTGCTTCAATTTTTAAAAGATAATTCTCATACTCATCAATATATAGTGGGGTTTTATGAATGTCTGACAAGGTTAATTCTTCTTTTACTCTGTCATGAATTGTATAATTTTCAATAATAGCAATATCATCTATTCTTTTTTCCATGGTAACTCCAATAAAGAAAACAAAAATTAAAAAATGTAATAAATTATTTTATAAAATCATTTATTTTAGTTAGAGCAATGTTTGTTTTTTCTGCTATTGGAACATGCTTAGTATTTTCTATTGCAAAAATTTCAAAAGCAGGATTTTGCTTAAAAATTAAAACACTCTCTTCATAAGGAATGATATTATCTTCTTTCCCCAAAATCAATAGTGTTGGTTTTTTATTAGCTTTGATTGCTTGCTGTGCACCTATATTTAATTCGTCTTGATTTTCTTTATCAATAATTCTTTTTAAGAATTTTTGTTTTTGTAGTCTTTGAAATTCAATACTGATAAATCTTGAATAATTTTTTTGTGAACCAAAAAAAGCAATTGGATCATAAAATAATTCTTTCCCAATCATTTCCATTTGTTCTAAAGTATCAGGAATTAGATGTTTTATAATTGTTTCATAGTTTTTTTTACTTGCAGGATTTGCGGGTGATTCTAAAATTATTTTCTCTATTCGATCTGAAATTCTTGCATCATTAGCAATAATATTACAAATTCCCCCACCCATTGAGTGACCAAATAATATTATATTTTTAATGTCATAATCTAAAATAAATTCAATTGCTAATTCAGAAAAATTGTGAATTGAAATTTCACTTTCACTCACAATTGGAGTTTGACCATGACCTGGCATATCAAAAGCATAAAAATTGCAATCTAAAAATTTATCAACAATATTACTTTTGTTTTTATAGCTTCCTGTAAAAGCATGAAAATAAACTATATTTTTTTTATTTTTTTGATCAATTAAAAAAAATTTAGAAAATCGCTCTCATTTTTTTTGTATAGTATCATTCATAATATTTATTTTTTAGCAAACATTTTAATTAAACTCTTATATTTTGAAATTTTATTAAAATATCGATAACTCTTATCCTTTTTTGAACCTTTTAAAATTGCAACTTGATTGCTAAACTCTTTCAAACCAAATAAACCATGGTATCTACCCATTCCACTTGATTTAATTCCACCAAAAGGTAAATGAATATTTGAAGCTTGCAATAAAACTTCATTTATTCCTAATGAACCGTATTGGAAGTTATCAGAAACATTTTTAATATTGTACTGGTTGTTTGAAAAAATGTATAAAGTTAAACTGCCATTAATCTTATTCTTATATTTTTTAGAAAAATCAGTTAAGTTTTTAAACGAAGAGATAAATAAAACAGGACCAAAAATTTCTTCAAATAAAATTGGATTACTATCTTGAACTTTGATTAAAGTTGGTTTAATTCTTAAATTTGCTTTATCAAATTCCAAATCAGTTCCTGTTAAATTCTTAACTAGGTTTACTATTTTATCTAGTGCATTAGAATCAATTAATTTAGCAAACTCAAATTTTTCTAAATCATATTGTGTAGTTAATTCAAAATTAATTGTACTAATTAATTTATCAATAACTTTTTCATCACAAAAAATTGAATTAGGTGCAACACAAGTTTGACCTAAATTAAAAAGCTTTCCCCAAACTATTCTTTTAGCAGCAAGTTGAATATCAGCTGATTCATCTACAATCACTACTGATGCTGAACCTAATTCTAAAATTACTTTAACATCATTTAAATTTGCTTGTCTTTTTAACTCGTCACCAAAACTTTTTCCACCTGTGTAAAATAATAAATCTGGTTTTTTTGAAATAATATCAAATAGAAATTCTTTGTCAGAATTTTCATCTAAAAAACAAATGATGTTTCCTAAATTTAATTCCTGAATCATTTTTAAAACAACTCTACTTGTATTAAAAGCTTTTGGAGAATTTTTTAAAATCGAATAATTTCCTGCAGCAATATTAGTAATTAAAGGCAAAACAGTTAAATGAAATGGATAATTGAATGGTGAAACAATTAAAGTTGTACCTAATGGTTTATAAGTTACATATCCTGTTGAACCCAAACTTAAAATTCCACTTTTTTTAACTTTTTTTTCTTTAAAAAATCTATTTATTTTTTTAATATAAAAAGTTATTTGGTTTAAAACTATATAAACTTCAGAAAGTAATGTTTCAATTTCTGATTTATTTAAATCACTTTTTAAACTATTAACTATTTCATTTGTATTATTTGAAATCCAACTATGAATTTTTTTAAGAATTTCAATTCTAGTAACATTTAATAAAAGAAACTGATCATCTTTTTTATCTTCTAAAAATTTTTCAACTTGTTTTAGTGTATTAACAACAGAATTACTCATAACTTTTTTTCCTATCTATCTCTATTATTAAAACTTATATTTATCATACAAGAAATTGTTTATTATAATGAAAAATAAATATTAAAAAGAATTCAGTTAAAAAACCAAATTCTTTTTTAATATTTATCTTATTTTCAATTAATTAAAAATTCAACGTTTTCCTTTTTCTGTCATTCAAACAGAACCATCTTTTTTAACTAATACCATATCTTCAATTCTAATTCCACCAAGGTCTGGGATATAGATTCCAGGTTCAATAGTAACAATTGAATTATTCTCTAATTTTCCTTCATAAGATGGGGCAACATTTGGTAGTTCATGAACATTAATCCCTACTCCATGACCAGTTCCATGAACAAAATAGTCTTTAAACCCATAAGAAGCAATTGTGTCACGACAAATTTTATCAACATCTTTACCAATTGATTTATAAGTCGCTTTTTCAATTCCTAAAGAATTTGAATGGTAAACAGCTTTATAAGCATCAATTAATAATTTATGAGGAAAACCAATCGGGAAAGTTCTTGTAACATCAGAACAATAACCATTATAGATACAACCCATATCAACAGTTACAAACTCATTATCTTCAATTACTTTTTTAGTTGGACGATGGTGTGGATATGCACCATTTTTTCCACTAGCAACAATTGTATCAAATGAATTTTTAGAAGCACCTAATTCTAACATATGACATGCTACCATATTTGCAACTTCAATTTCAGTTAATCCAATTAGATTTTGGTTTTGAATTCAATTTAATGTTTCACAAGTTATATCCACTGCTCTTTGAATGTTAAAAATTTCATACTCAGTTTTTTGAATTCTTAAAATATCACTTGGAAAATTAATTATGTTTTTAATAGAGTTTTTAACAAAAAGATAATCATCAAATGAAAAATATTCTTTTTCAACCATCAATGTATTTACATTATTTTCTTTTAAACAATCTAAAATTTGATTTTTAGAAGTAAAACAAACTATTTTAATATCAATATCATTAATAGTATCAATTGCTTTTTGATAATATCTTTTGTCTAGAAATAAATAAATTATTTTTTTTGTAGCAA
>CAMWHH010000017.1 GCA_947174035.1 uncultured Mycoplasma sp.
TGGAAAAAAATTTCTCAATCCATAATACTTTAGAAATTTATGGTACTAGACCTATTATTTTATTATCTGATTTAAAAATTGAAGAAGCTTTGTTTACAACTTATTTTTTTCAAAAAAAATTCCCTGATTTACCTTTTGATTTATTGATAACTGATACAAGATCTTTACAAAGACAAAATGGTAAAGTTAAACCTAAATGAATCGTATAATCTTTTATTATATTAATATCAATCATGCTTTTGATTTCTATCAAGTGAAGCAATTTTTTGCATTTCTTTTTCACTTAATTCAAAATCAAAAACTGATAAATTTTCTAAAATATGATCAGGATTAGAAGAACTGGGGATAACTGTAATTCCCCGTTGCAAATTTCATCTCAAAATAACTTGAGCACTACTAACATTATGATTTTTAGCAATCTCTAAAAGTGAATTATCTGCTAATAATTTTTTTACATAATCTCTTCCACCAAAAGGATATCAAGATTGCATAACAATACCCAATTTGTGCATATATGGAACAACTTTTTGTTCTTGATAATATGGGTGAATTTCGTTTTGAATAAGAGCTGGAGCAATTTTAATTTGTGAAATAAAATCATCAATTTCTTCAATGTATCAATTAGATAATCCAATTGATCTTATTTTTCCTAATTTTACAAATTTTTCAATAGCTTTATATGCTTTCACGTCATTTAAACCAGGGTGATGTAAAAGCATCATATCAATATAACCAATATTTAGTTTATTTAATGATTCTTCAATAGCTTTTTCAGGATTGAGAAATTGATGACCTGGATATATTTTTGTAATTACAAAAACTTTTTCTCTATCTATATTAGACTCAGTTATAGCTTTTCCAACTTCAACTTCATTATTATAAATATGTGCAGTATCAAATAAATAACAACCTTGTGAAATTGCATATTTAACACTTTTAATACAAACATCATTATTTAAACCATAAGTTCCCAATCCTAATACCGGCATAGAATAACCACTATTAAGTTTAATTGTTGGAATATTTTTATCTTTTTTATTTAAATTAAAATTTGAAACATTTATCATTTTATTAAAAATCTAAACTTTCTATTCATTCAAAAATTGTTTTTTCTGATTCATGAGAAGAAAATCTTTTTCCCTTTACTCATTTTTTTGGTTTTGCAGCAATATGTAAATTAACATCACTATCTCCAATACCACTACTATGGGATGTACAAAAAGGAATTATTACTTTTTTGGAAAAATCATAACTTTCCAAAAAAGTTAAAATTATTTTTGGAGCTTCACCTTGTCAAATTGGGTATCCTAAAAATACCACATCATAATTTTGAAAATCAATAACTGAATTTTTTATTGCTGGTCGACAAGAATAATCTGCTTGTTCTTTGTCAGCTCTATTATCTGTGTAATACTCTAAGTCTTTATCAGTATAAGGTTGTTGGGGAATAATTTTAAAAAGTAATCCTTTTGTTTTTCTTTGTATAATTTGTGCAATTTTTTCAGTTCTATTTGAACAAGAAAAATAAACAATTAATACATTTGATTTGTTAGAATGCATATAATCTCCAACTTTTTATTAATTAATACTAAAACTTTTTTTAAAAAAATCTGCTATTTTATCAAATGGAATAATATTTGGGTTGTCATATAAATCAGTATGAACAGCATTTGGAATAATTAGTAATTCTTTATTTTTGCCTTTTAATTTTTTAAATGCATCTTTACTAAAATAAACTGAATGTGCTTTTTCACCATGAATTAAAAGTACAGGAGTATCAATTTCATCACTATAAGCAAGCATAGGAGTATTGATAAAAGATAGTGCTGATGTTTTGTTTCAACCATTATTAGAATTCAATGATCTTTGATGATATCCTCTTTTTGTCTTGTAATAATCATAATAATCTTTTACAAAATAAGGTGCATCACTAGGTAATGGGTCAATAACACCACCAGCTAATTCATATTTTTTGTTTTTAAAATCTAAAATTCTTTGATTATTTAAATCATTTTTTATTTTCAAACGCATTTCTTTACTATCAGATTGATCAAAATATCCTTTAGCATTAACTCTTGACATGTCATACATTGTAGAAGCTACTGTTGCTTTAATTCTTGTATCAATTGCAGCAGCATTGATTGCTATTCCACCCCAACCACAAATACCTATAATTCCAACTTTATTATTTTCAACTTCTTTAGAACAACAAAGATAATCAACTGCAGCACAAAAGTCTTCTGTATTGATATCTGGTGAAGCAACATTTCTTGGATATCCTCCACTTTCTCCAGTAAAAGAAGGATCAAATGCTAACGTTATAAAACCATATTTGGCCATAGTTTGTGCATAAAAACCTGATGATTGCTCTTTTACTGCACCAAAAGGACCACAAACAGCAATTGCTGGAAGCTTTTTTTCAATATTATTTGGAATGTATAAATCTGCTACAAGTTTAATCCCAAAACGGTTGTTAAAAGTTATTTTTGAATGATTAACTTTGTCACTTTTTGGAAATACTTTATCTCATTCTTTAGTAATTTTTAAATCATTTTGCATTTTGTTCACCTTAATAAAAAAATAAGTTTAAACAGTTAATAAAAATTTAGTAACTGCTTAATAACTTATTTTAACTTTTTTTCTTAGTTTTTAAACTTTCAACTTCTGCTTTTTTAGGAAGTGGCTTGTCAGGGTTTTCTTTAATAAATTTTTCATAAATTTTATCACTTAAAATGTAAGTACACTTTGGATAACTAGAACACCCAATAAAAGTTTGTTGTTTTCTTGATTTTCTTTTCAATAAATCAGAACCACATTCTGGGCATTTTTGTTTAATTACTTCTGGTTTTTCTAAAGGTTCTAGGTGTTTACAATCTGGATAGCCACTACAACCTATAAATTTAGAACCACCTCTTCTTGCTCTTTTATAAACTAAATCTCTTCCACAAACTGGACAAGGTCTACCAACTTTTTCGTCATCGACTTTTTCCATTACATCATATGCTTTTTTTACATCTTCTTCAAAAATTGGAGCAAACTTTTTAAGTCAATCTTTTCATTCCTCATTACCATTTGCTATTTCATCTAAATGTTCTTCCATTTTTTTAGTGAAATCTTTGTTAATAACATTTGGAAAATATTTTTCTAGTTGTTCTGCAACTATTTTTCCAATTTCATTCATTACATATGCTTTTTTTTCTATTCTTGCATAACCACGTTCTAATGCAACGTTTGCCATTGAACTATAAGTTGAAGGTCTGCCAACTCCTGCTTTTTCTAAATCACCAATTAAAGTAGCTTGTGTGTATCTTTGCGGAGGTAATGTTTCATGTTTTTTAGTTTCGATTGATTTGGAATTAATTGCTTTTCCAATTGGATATTGGTTTAAATCAATTAAATGTGTTTGTTCATCATCATCAAAGTCTACATAAAGTTTTTTAAACCCCATAAATAGACATTCTCTAGAAAATGTGTAGAATTCACAACCATTATTATCAAATTTAATTGTTACTTTTTTAAATTTTGCTGGAGCCATTAATGATGCTAAAGTTCGATTATAAATTAATTGATATAAAGAAAATTCATCTTTACTAATTTTATTTTTCAGTTTTTCAGGAGTTAAATTTGGATCTATTGGTCTAATTGCTTCATGTGCATCTTGTGTGTTAGCATCTTCTTTTTTATTAGTTTTTAATTCGTATTTTCCAACATATTCTTTTCCATACTCTTTTTCAATGAAAACAAAAGCATTTTTTAAAAAAGTATCAGAGAGTCTTAAACTATCAGTTCTAGGATATGAAATCAAAGCAATTTGGCTACCATCAACTTCAACACCTTCATAAAGATGCTGAGCAATTAAAGTTGTTTTTTTAGAATTTCATCCTAATTTATTAATTGCATCTTGTTGTAAAGTAGATGTTTTATATGGACTTTTTGGATTTGATGAATAAAAAGAAGGTTCTTCAATTGCTTTAACTATAAATTTTTTATCTAAACTATCTGCTACCTTTTTAGCTGATTGTTCATCTGCAAAATCAATTCCTGATTGAGAGAATTTTTTTTCTGAAATTTTAATTCCACTTAATTTTGGATTAATTTCTTTTAGAATAAGATTATTTTTATCTTCTAAAACAGTATCAATTGTTCATCAATTTTCACTAACAAAATTAGCTATTTCTTTTTCTCTATCTTCAATAAATTTCAATGCAACAGATTGTACTCTTCCAGCAGAATCAGCTTTTAATTTTGTTTTTAATAGTTTTGATAATTTAAAACCAATTAAACGATCAATAATTCTTCTGGCAAATTGTGATTGTACTCAATTAATGTCAATATCTCTTTTATGATTTAAAGATTCTAAAATAGCACTTTCTGTAATTTCATTAAATGTAATTCTTTTACATTTTTTTTGATCTTTATTATCAAGAACTTCATAAACATGTCATGCAATTGCTTCACCTTCTCTATCGGGGTCAGTTGCAATATATATTTCTTTTGCTTTACTTGCTTGTTTTTTTAGATTATCAACAATTTCTTTTTTGCTAATTTCATTTTTATTATTAGAATTTTTTTTAACAGCTGGGATGACCCAATTAGGTTCAAAGTCTTTATCAAAACCCATTCCATACTGATTTAAATCTCGAATATGACCTATTGTGGCAATAATTTCATAATCTTTACCTAAATATTTAGTAAGGGTTTTAATCTTATTTGGGGATTCTATAATTAGCAGTTTATCCATATTTACCTCTTAAATTATTTAAAACAAACAATATTATATATAACAAATTTTATTTTTACCAATTATTAACAAAAAGGATAATAAAAAGAAGGTTTATTACCTTCTTTGATTTTCTAATAAATATAAATTCTAATTAAATAATACCAATGTAGTATTGATAAAGTTTTTGACCACCATCAATTAATTTACACTTGATTCCAAAATTTTCATTTGCAAACTTTTCAATATTTCTAATTTCACGAATAGTTATTCCATTTCCATAGATAACATATAAAGTTTTAGCTTTTTTATTTTTTTCCACTAATTTTCTAATCAAATTTTTAACAGCCATTTCACGGTTTTTTTCTGACAAAATAATCTTTTTATCATAAATTCCAATAAAATCACCTTTTTCTACATGAACTCCATTAAACTTAGATGTTTTAACAGAAGTACTTAACACTGCTGTATCTTGCTTTCGAATAGCTCTATTCATTGCTCTAATATTTTCAGAGATTAATTTATCAGCATTGTAAACTAAACATGCTGAAATAACATCAACAATATTTTTAGATTTTAAAACTACCACTTCACATCTATTTTTACAAAAATCAGCAGCTTGTTCAGCACTTAAAATAATGTTTGAATCATCAGTTAAAACCAAAATATTTTTACTTTTAGCTTTATTAATTTGATTAATTATTTCATTAGTTGATGGATTTCCAGTTTCTTCAGTGATAATTACATTTTCAATTCCAAATTCTGTTTTTAAATATTCAGCAATTTTTTTAGAAGGACAAGTTGCAACTATTTTTGGATCATCTGTTAAACTAAATTTACTAAACAAATCTTCAGGTGAAATATCTGGATGGTTTTCTAAATATTGCAAAGTCATATTATCTGCTTTAATTTTTAAAAATTCACCATATTTTTGGCCAATTTCAAAAACCATTCAAGGTAAAATTGAGTGAATATGAACTTTAACAATATCATTATCATCAACTGTTACAAGCGAATCACCAACTAACATTAATTCTTTTTCGAATTTTTTTAAATTAAATTTTAATTTCTCAGGTTGTTTTTCATGAGTTATGAAATCTTTTTGAATAATGAATTCACAACAATAACCAAACCCTTCTTCAACAATGTCGTTTCTTGACTGACCTTGTATAAAAGTATTTTTACTTGTAACAGAAATTTGATCAACTGATTCTTTTTGCTGCTCTATTTCACTATTATCAAGACTTTCACTTTTACCACTAGTATCAATTAAACAATTGTACATTCCTTCAATAAATTTACATAAACCATATCCACCAGAGTCTACTACTTTAGCTTCTTTAAGTGAAGGCAAAATATCTGGTGTTTTTTTCAAAGCATCTAAACCTATTTTCAAAGCATTTTTGAATAAAGTTTCTACATCATTTTCTTCTTTTAGTTGCTCAGATATTTCTCTAATTATTGTTAAAATAGTTCCCTCTACTGGATTAGAAATTGATTTATATGCTTTTTCTTTTGCTGAAACAAAACATTTTAAAATTAATTCAATTGAAAGATCTTTTGTATTTTCTTCAACAGGTTGAAAAAAACCACGAATAATTTGAGAAAAAATAACTCCTGAATTTCCTCTTGCATTCATTAATAATTGACGACAAAATATTTTCCCAACATCATATAAACTAGAATCAGGATTTATTTGTTTTTTTAAATTTTCTACAGCAGAAACAGCAGTAATTTTCATATTTGTCCCAGTATCACCATCTGGAACTGGAAAAACATTTAGTTCATTAATATATTCACAGTTTTTAGCAATTTCATTTGCCCCATTTTCAAACATTGAAATTAAAACTTTTTTCTCAAGATTTTTCATAAAAATAATCAGCCTCTTATCTAACAAAAATATCTATTTTGAAATTTTTTAAATCAGTTTTGTCTGCTAATTCATAAAAAACTTGTTTTTGAATATTTTTAGCAGTTTCTAAAACATTAACTAAATTTGCATTAATTTCAATACTAATAGAAATATGAATAATACTACTGATTTCCATTTGAATATCAGTAGATAAAAAGTTGTCAACAACACCTGGTGTTGATTTTAAAATTTGCATAATAATTTTTTTAGTAATTTTAGGACTTAACACAGCAATTTAGTATCTTTTAAAAAATATAACTTATTTTATTATATTATTTATTTTTTATTAAGCAAAAATACAAGTTTTTCTATAAAAAGAAAAAAACCTTTATTTAATAACAAAGGTTTTAGTGTGTAGTTTTAAACTTATTTTTAACTTTTTGAGTTTTTTCAACAAAACTTTTATATTTTGTTTTTTTATCTCATTTTTGTTTATACTCAACTTTTTTATAACTAAAAACATTAATTGATTCTTCTCTAGAGTATAAATTACTTCCTGAACTTTTTATACCTCCAAGGGGGAAACCTTTTAAAAAAGGCATATTAATACTATTGATGTAAAAATACCTAGATTCTAAATTACTTGATAAATTTTGAATTCGTTTTTTATTTTTACTAAAAAAATAAATACAAGAAGGATAGTCATTGTGTTTAACTATTCCAGCAATATCAGAAAAACTATTAAAGATAACAACAGGTAAAATTGGTGAATTAATATCTTGTGATAATAAAGCAGATTTTAAATCATCAACTTGAACCAATGTTAATTCCATTTTTCTTTGTTTGCTTTCAAAAGAACCACCAAAAATAACCCTACTTTTTACAAGTGACTTATTATAAATAGCAACTATGTTGTCATAATTTTTTTGAGTATCAATCTTAGCTATATTATTTCATTTGTCACCTTTGCCAAATTGAATGTCATATTCTACTTTTAAATGCTTTAAAAAAACTTGAATTATTGATTCGTGAATTACCAAAAAACTTGGAGAAAAACTTGTAAGTCCAGCAAACATCATTTTTGATCAAACAATTTGCTTAGCTGCTTTTTCTAAATCAGCTGTTTCATCTAAAATAACTGGATTTTTGTTATTAATATCTAAAACTACTTTTGTTAATCTGAAAGAAAAAATTCTCATTATTGTTTTAGCATTACTTAAATTACCACTATAAAAAACTAAATCAAAATTAAAATCATAAATTGCTTTTAAATCATTTTCAGAAATGTGATCATTAATGAAATAAATAAAGTTATCATTAAAAATTTCTTTAAAAATACATTTAATTAACTTGCTAATTTCACTAGTATAATGTGGTAATTTAACAAATAAAGAATTTCCACATGCTAAAGCACCAATTAAAAGAAGAATAGTTTTAGAAATAGGTGCTGCTTGATTTAACAAAAACAAACAAGAGCCATATGGATGATGGTAAGATTTACTTTTATTAAAAAACTTGTTTGCAAAGTTATTAGGATAATCTTTTGCAGTTCTAAACTTTTTAAGATTTTTTATAAAATAATTAATTTCTTTTTCTACTAGTTTAAATTCACCATGATAATAATCCCAAAGATTAACATCATAAGATTCTTTTAAAGCTTTATATAGATCTTGACTATGCTTCCTAAAAATTTCTAAAAAATCCATTAATTTTTTTTTCAAATTTTTATAGGACATTTCCTCACTTGATGAGTAAAAGTTTTTTTGCATATCAAAAATTGAAAATAAACTATTCATATCTTGGTAATTATAAATTAATAAATCAATAAATGATTAATCTTTTTCTTCATCTAAGTTATCTGTTTTAGATAAATTCAGATTATAATAGAAACCTTTTTTCTTCATTAATTCCTTGTGATTGCCAGTTTCTAGGACACTACCATCTTTTAAAACAACAATTTTATCTGCACTTCTAATTGTTGATAAACGGTGGGCAATTACAAAAGCTGTTTTATTTTTAATTAATTTAAACATTGCTTTTTGAACTACTTTTTCAGTTCTAGTATCAATATTTGAAGTTGCTTCATCCAAAATTAATATACTTGATGGAGATATCATAGCTCTTGCAATGGCAATTAATTGTTTTTGACCACTTGAAAGTTCAGATGCATTTTCAGAAAGAACAGTATTATATCCATTTTCTAATTTCATAATAAAATCATCACAATCAGATGCTTTTGCTGCTTCTTGAATTTCTTCATCTGTAGCATCAGGTTTTGCAAGACGAATATTTTCAAGAATTGTTCCACTAAACAAATATGTATCTTGTAAAACAATAGAAACTTGTTTTCTCATACTTTCTTTAGTTATTTTTTTAATATCATAACCATCAATAAAGATATCGCCATCTTCAATATCATAGAATTTTGTCAATAGATTAATAATAGTAGTTTTACCACTTCCTGTTGGTCCAACAATTGCAACTGTTTGACCTGGTTCAGCATTAATGCAAACATTTTTTAAAACAGGTTTTTCAGGTATATAACTGAAATTAAGATTTTTAATTTCAACTTTACCTTTTAATGGTTTATCAATCACTAAAGTTTCTTCTTCTCTATATTCACTTTTTTGTTCAAAAATTTCTTCAGTTCTTTTACAACCAGCAACTGCTTGTTGCATTTGTGCAACCATTGCTATCATTTGGTTGATTGGTTGAAT
>CAMWHH010000018.1 GCA_947174035.1 uncultured Mycoplasma sp.
GTTCTTAATTTTTTTACCTATCTATTAATGAGTAACTGGAAAAGAAGGGTTACTCAAAAAGCAGATTAAGAAGTTATTTAGTAATTTATTATTAAAAAATTCTTTTAATTTCAATCTTTAAAATATAATTTATCTTAAACATAGATAAAACAAATATAATTTTGAGGATTTTATGAATTATAAAGAAATTATCATTAATGAACTTTGAAAATCAAATTTAACTTTAGGAATTGCAGAATCTGTAACTGGTGGGATGCTTGCATCAACATTTGTTGATGTTTCAGGTGCATCAAAAGTTTTTAAAGGTGGAATTGTGGCTTATAGTGATTTTTCTAAAAGTAAGCTTTTAGGATTAAGTACTGATGTTTTAGAAAAATATACAGCATATTCTGCTAATGTAGCTAGAGAAATGGCTAAAGGAATTAGAAATAGATTAAATACTGATATTTCAATTTCTGTAACAGGTTTTGCTGGTCCTTTTAACAACTACATTCCAGAAAGTGACAAAAAATGTATTGTTTACTTTTGTATTATTATTATTGATAAAGTTTATGATTTTGAAATGTCTATTGCTGATGAAGGTAGAACAAACAATAGAATTACAATTGTTTCAAAGATCATTGAAGAATTATTCAAATTAGTTTACAAACCAAATGGAATTAGTGAATAAGGTTAAATAAAATTTGTTTTACTAAATTAAAATTACAATAACTTCTTAATTTAAAAAAATAATTAAGAGGTATTTTATTATTTATGGAAAATAATTTTGTTAATCAAAAAGCTTTAGAACTGGCTGTAAAAGAAATTGAAAAAAGATTTGGAAAAGAAACTTTTTCACAAAATGAAAGTTTTTCAAAACTAGATGTTATTAAAACTGGTAGTTTACTTTTAGATAATGCTATTGGTGTAGGTGGGTTTCCAAAAGGAAGAATTGTAGAAATTTATGGAAATGAATCTTCTGGAAAAACCACAATTGCTTTGCAAGCTGTTAAAGAATGTATTAAAGCAAATGGAAATGTTGCATATATTGATGCTGAAAACTCATTAGATGCAAAATATTTAAAATCCTTAGACATTGATCCAAATAAAGTTTTAATAGCAAACCCTGAATATGGTGAACAAGCATTTGCTATAATTGATGCACTTGTTAAAACTAATATGGTTGATTTAATAATTGTTGATTCAGTTGCTGCTTTAGTACCAAAATCTGATATGGAAGCATCAATGGAAGATCAATCAATGGGTACACATGCAAGACTTATGTCTAGAGGTTTAAAAGTTATTCAGTCTTCAATTGCTAAATCTAATACATGTGTTATATTTATTAACCAAGTTCGTGAAAAAATTGGAGTAATGTTTGGGAATAATGAAATTACAACAGGTGGAAGAGCTTTAAAGTTTTTTAGTAGTTTAAGATTAGATGTAAGAAGAAGTGAACTTTTAAAATCTGGTAATGATGTAATTGGAATTAAATCAAAAGTTACTATTACTAAAAATAAAGTTGCAATTCCTTTCAAAACATGTTTTGTAGATATTTTCTTTAATAAAGGCTTTAATCCTATTAAAGAAATTATTGATTTTGCAATTGAGTATGAAATAGTTCAAAAATCAGGTTCTTGATACTATTTTGAAGATAAAAAACTTTCACAAGGTAGAAATAATTTAGATACATATTTGAGTGAAAACCAAGATTTATACACAAAAATTAAAGATTTAGTTTTGAAAAAAATCGAATCTTAATTAAAAAGAAAAAAAGTTAAATTATTTTTTAATTACTATAAAAATTTTTACTATATATACATATTTTTTATGTTTGTATAGTAAAATTTTTATCACTACTCTTTTTAAAATACCAAAATACTAAAATACAAGAGTATAGAAATTAAAAATAAGTATGAAAATTAAATTAAGTTTTACCAAAATAAAAGATTTTTTTAAAAAATCTAAATTTCAAAAAAACCTTAAAAAAGGTATTAGAAAACACAAAAAAGTATTATGAGCATCTAGTGTACTTGTTGGAGCATTAGTTTTTTCTTTAACAATTTATTTTTCACAAACATTAGGTTTTTACCAAATGGCATTAGTTGAAAAACAACCTGACAATAATGTTAATACATTGTATAGTCATGATTCATATATAACAAAAAGATATAAAAGAACTATTCCTCAAACTTATTCTGGAGATGTTTATTATACAGAGCAAGATGCAACAAACTCTAATAGTGTTCAAAAATCTTTACATTTTAGAAGTCCTACTGAATACCCATCACCTGAATATCCAGTAACAGATATAAATACTTTATACGATTTATATGATGAAAATTCTGTTGCAATTAGTGATGTTTTTATTAATGAACAATTAAAAAATAACTCATTAAAAAAACACCCAGGAATTGATTATCAATACATGTATGAAAATAGATTGCCAGATGATGCTTTAGCTGTTGAAAAATATTTTAACATTGATTTAACTCAACCTGGTTATATTACAACAGGTTTATATTTAGGTCCTGGAGAAATTATTAATTTAAATTTCCCAGGTTTAACAGATGAACAAGTTAAAAATTTAGGTTTAAGTTTATCATTAGGTGATTCAGATAATCGTAGTCCTGCAAAAAATGAAAGTAAATTATTAAGATCAACAAAAAGATTAGCTTTTTTAAATAAAGTTGTACAAATTGATAAAAACAATTTTAGCTATGGTACACCTTTTGGTGGAATAGTTCATATAGTTACAACAAAAAACCCATCAGTAATAAAAGAAATAACAGACAACATGAGAAATGTTGGAATGGTTGCTAATGGAGCAGTAGAAGCACTGCATTATATCAATGGATATACTACTCAAGAAGAATGGTTTCGACTTGTTAATGAAGCTAAAGCGCCAATTTTTGATATTTCAGCAGACCACATAAAGTTTATTGGTCCTAAAGTTGCTTTACAAATGTTTGAAGAAAATAATAATCCAAATGATTCAAAGTGATATCCATATAAAGCAATGGATTTATTTGATAAAATGGCTTTGGATTCACTATATACAATAAACAACAATTCTAGTTGAAAACAACCTTATCGACACTCTTTTTCAAATTATGTAGCAGCAGGAGCTGCTGTAAGTTTTGTTGGTGCTTCAATTATTACAGAACCTTGATCTTGAGCAAGGGGATTTTTAGATTATGACACAATTATTCAAGCAGGTTCTTGAGGAATTATGCACGAAAACAACCACCAAAACCAAAATTCAGTTTGAGGATATGGTGGAAGTACAGAAGTAACAAATAATGTTTTAACAGTTGCTTCATATTTAAAATTTACTAACGTATTAAATAATCGTCAGTATTTTAGTACAGGATTGAGAACAGATCACAATGGAAAATTAAACGGATTTGTAGCACAAACCCAAACTGACAAAGTCACTATTCCTACAACAGAAAGACAAGGGATAGATTATGACTATACACCAATAATGTCACATTTTGGTACATCAAAATTTCAAGATGTAATTAGAAGTTACACAATTAGTAATGCAACCAATCACTGGAATGAAGTAATAAATGTTCCTCAAGGAATTAGTAGTGCAAGTTTCCCTGGAAAAAGAAATGCAAGATTTGTTTACCGAATTTCTGAAATAACAGGATATAACTGATCAGAATTTGCATACAATACAAATTTAATCTTGCAAAATGATAAAGATGTAATAGATAATGCATTTAATTCTAGAGAATATCAAGTAGATAAGTTTTTACCAGTTTCTAGTTTTTATGCTTCAGAAATTAACTACAATAGTTCAGGTTATCAATACATTCAAAGACCATTTTTAATTGAAGAAAGTTTTTTTAAAGATGGATATCTTTTTGACCTAAAAGGTAAAACTATTACAAGTTTAAAAAGAAATATGACTAGTACTTATAGTTTGAGTGATATTGAAATTACTGAAAAACCAAATTATGGCTCATTTGAAGAACTTTTAGATACACCTGGAACTTGAAAATACATTCCAGATACTTCAGATTTAAACAGACAAGATTCTTTTGAATATAAACTAACTGTTTCAGATAGTGAAACAGGTTTATCTATTCCTGTTATATTTAAAGTTGCTATCCAATTACAAGGAAATAATGTTGAATTTAAAGTTCCAAGCAATTATAACTACCAGCAATACTATTTATCAACACAAAAAAGTGAAAAAGAAAATGTTAATTATAATACTGGCAACAAAGAAAATGATGAAATCCTTGAATTATTAAAAGATCCAGTGAAAGTTAAAACAACTGTAAATGGAAATCAAAATGATTCAAAAAGTTGAAAAACAGAAAATCATGATGGACAATTTTATTCTTCTTTTAAAATATCATTTAAAGAAGAAGTTGAAATAAACTTTTTAGAACTTAGACCTTATTGAACTTACCAACAATGTCCAGATGGAATAATAATTGAAGACCAAAGTGGCAATGAACTTTACAATGGGAATTTCATTCAATCTGAATATGCTACTTTTACTTTTGCAAAAGTAAAAACTAATTCACTTACTGTGAAATTAACAACATTTGATCAAGTTGCTGGTGCTACTGATTCATCTGGGATCACTTCTTTTAGTGAACAACCAGTTTCTAAAACCATTAGATTATATTATTTTGATGTTGGAATCACTGCACAACCAACACAAATTCTTACTCCAAATTCTAACTGAATATACCAAAAAGGTGATTGAAGAACAGGAAATAAAGATGGAAAAGTAAACGGTACATCATTATATACAATTTTCCCAGAAGCTAAGTTACAGTTTGCTTTTAGTGGAACTGATTTTTCAATAATTGGTACAAAAGATAAAAACTATGGTTCTTTTGAAGTTTATGTTGATGGTAAATTTTCAGCATCAGTTAGTTCACATTCAAATTCAAGACAATCAAATGAACCATTACACATTGAAGCAGGTTTAAAAGAAGGAGATCACTTTGTGACTATTTTAACTAAAAGTTCACTTCCTGTTGAAATACAATATTTAGCTTTAACAGGAGAAGCAAAACCAATTGAGGTAAATGATTGATATTATTTTTTAACTATCGGATTGCCTTTTATTCTTATTTTAGCAATTGCGCTTGCAACAATTAGTACTTTATACTATCTAAAAGTTAAAAATAAAAAAATAATGATTTTTGAAAAATTTAAAAATAAATTTAAGAAAAAAGGTCCAAAACTATTAGAAAATTCTGATGATAATTTATTAACTAATAAATCAGCTGAAGTTAATAAAAAAGAAGATGAATTTAATGAGAATAAAAAAAATGATGAATTGCCAAAAAAAGAAAAAAACAAAAGCAAAAAGAATAAAGTAAAAAAAGAAAAGAAAAATAAGAATAAATCAAAGGAGGAATAATTTTTAATGAAAACATCTTTTAATAAAAAAATCGATACAGTAAAACAATTTTTTACAAAGAAAAGCTTAATTAAAAATTGAAATTCTTTTTTGAATTATTTTGTAAAAAAACAAAGTAAATTTATTTCTGTTTCTTTTTGAATTGATATTAGTTTATTAGTGTTGATGTTTTTTTGTTCAGTATTTGTAAACGCAAAAACTGGATACTACCTTGGTACCTTACATTTTGATCAATACAACTCTTTACTGACTCCAGGAATTGTTTTAGGGTCTTTTGCTTTAATTTTATTTTTAATAATGGCTTTTATTAATGCAGTCATTTGAATCAAAATTTTTATTCCTAAAAAAGATTTTAAAAACTTATTATTTTTTGCGTATTTATCTATAAATATATTGAATTTTTTAATGTTTCTTTTAATGATAATTTTTTCAGCAACAAATTATCGATTAATTTATATTTTAGAAATTATTCTAGTATTCCACACATTAGTTTCTTTATATATTTATTTAGATGATAAATATGAACTAGATTTTGAATTTATAAGAAAAATCAATAAAAAAATATTAGATAAATTCAATAAGAAAAATTTCAAAAAATAAAAATATTAAAAATCCATTATATCTCTTATCCCTTAAAAATTTTTTAAGGGATTTTTTATTCACCACTTTCTAATCAAAATAAAATTTAAATGATGGTTGTATTAACTATTAAAAAATAATTATTTAATGTAATTTTAATTTTGTAAAAAAACTTTACTTTTATTAAGAATAATTTTAAAATAAACTTACGCTTTTTGGACACACTTTAGTGTTTTAAAGCAAAAAAAGGAATAAAAATGAAAAGTAAGAAAACAAAAAAATTGTTGACTTCACTCTTTTTAACTATCCCTATTTTAGCTGTACCAGCTAGTTTGGGTATTTATAAAAGTGCAAGTGAAATTAATTTAGTTAGTAATAAATTGAATGCAAATCAAAATTATTTAGCAGATGCAACTGCTGTAACTGATACAAGCATTACAAATTTTAAAAATTATATTGTTTCATATTCAGATCAAAACATTGCACCAGTTAATATTGTTTTTAATTCTAATCTGTCTGAAAATAATCAAAATTTAAGTAATGTTGGTGCACAAATTGGAATGACAACTAACAAACAAACCATTACTTGTACCACTTACAATGGATTAATGCTTTGAAACAGTAAATTAACTGAAAATAAACTTATTAAAAATTACTATAATAATGTTAAAAAAATTCAAATTATTGATTCATTTAAAGTAATAAATTATGCATATTTAGAAGAGAAGTAAATTCTATTTGTTTTATTTGGTGAAGAAGTTGTAACTGAACAAAACACTTCTTTAAAAAATTTAGTTGTATTTGGATTAGATGCTAAATCTGGTTCAGTTATTGTACCAACAAACGGTAATTTAGATAATGATCAAATCATTACTTCAGTTAATGATAATGCTGCTTTTATTTTCTTCAATTCTAAAAATGAATTATTTATTACTTCTGGAAACACTGCTGCTGATATTAATTCATCAAGTAAAATTATAGCTTTTGATGAAAAAAATAATGGTTTTACCACTATTAAAGATATTGGAAAAGATGACACAAATTTTTATGATTCAACTACTGAAGATATGTTAGTAGGATTTGTTCCAAGTAGTACTCCTGGAGTAAATTATTCTTTATGAATTTCAAGTACTGCTGTAGATAAAAGTTTTTATATGACTTTTTATGTTGATAAACAAAAAATTGATATCAACTGTAATAGAACTAATGGGTCATATGATTACTATGTTGTTTTAGTAAATGATAATTTTGAAAACATTAAAAATGATAAGTTTATAGTTGGTCAAACTAAAGACTTAAATTTTAGAGGTTATATTACTGCTTCAAAAACTGAAAAACCTAAATTTAATGAAATTTATAAAAGGTTTTATAACACTGGTGTAAACAATTCGATAAAAAGAGAATTTTTAGCTGTTTTTATAAATTCTTACAATCCTATAATTTCTACATTCTACCACTGGTATATTAACACTGATGGTTTTAACTCTTCTAGAGGAAAAAGATTATTCAACACCGAAACAGAAAATATATATGCTACTTCAGAAGATAGTTATAGTAGTTTTATAGAAAATAAAATTAGTATAGATAGATGAAAAATTAACACTATTGGATATGATAAAACTGCTAATTTATTCTATTACAGTTTTTCAGGTTATAAATATGGTGCTGAACTATACTTTAATAAT
Source organism: uncultured Mycoplasma sp. (assembly GCA_947174035.1). GTDB lineage: Bacteria > Bacillota_I > Bacilli_A > Mycoplasmatales > Mycoplasmoidaceae > Malacoplasma. The sequence continues at coordinate 7,642 of CAMWHH010000018.1, forward strand.
TATCGATACATTAAATTATTTAATGAATATATAGATAGTGGAATTGAAAATATTTTTGTATTAGGAGATTATACACAAGATTCAAGGTCTTATACTATAACAAGTGTAGATTCTTCAACTTATAAAAATGATGATAATTCTTATTTAATTAAAACTAATATCAATGACAGAAACAATACATATGAACTGTTATCAAGAAAAACTAATGAATATGTAAAATACCAAAATACTGACAATGAAATAAATTTTTCTTCAATTTCAAACAATTTAAAAAATATAAAAGCAGAAATTACTAAATCTGATTTTTTAACTAGCAAAATGGTAAGTGCTTATTCAGAAACAGAAATAAAAAATTTAGTTAAACAAAAAATTAAATTTACCAACTGAATATGATGTACAAATTAGAAACATTGTTGCAGATGATAACACTGGTACAATTAGTTTTTCATTAGATATTTTAATTCCTAACAATATAAGCACAAATCAAACAAATTCAAAATCAGTTTTTAGTTTAGATCAAGTTTTAAGCGGTGGGTTTAAATTAGATGATTTAATTTTATCTTTTAAAAACGATGAAGCTGTTAATGATATTAAACAAAAATATAATTTGAATAGTATCATCAAAACAAATAACAAAGGTTTTATTGTTGAAAACTTTTTACAAGATGTAACTTTTTTAAATGAACCAATTGTTGTTACTGAAGAAATGATTAGTTTAAAAAAAGTGAATGATACAACCCTTGAAATTACTATTTCTATTCCAATCAAAGACAGCATTGATGGTAGTGGTATATTACCAGTTGGATTTTCAAAAGACAAAGCAATCAAGCAAATAACTTATAGCAATTTCACCGGAAAAGAAACTCCAACATTTATTGACTTACCAAGTGAAAGTGGTTTAAGTTCTAATAACTTTTTTAATTTTAATCAGATTGAAATAGCTGGAATTGCAGTTGGATCACTAATATTTATCACAATTTTAATAACAACCATTATCTTTATTGCAATTAAACCAATTTATAAAAATAAAATTACTAAAATTAAAAAATAGACTAAAATACCTACACTTTGCCAGTAAAAACATCCATTTTATTGTTTTTACTGGTTTTTTCTTTTATTTAAGTTATTTAAAATTAGTTAAAAAAGTTGAAAAGTTCATAAAAATAAAGCTGAATTATTTATAATTCAAATTGTGGGAGTTAGTCTCCCCCAACTTTTTAGTACTATTACTACTAAAAAAATATAAAAAAATAACAAAGGAATAAAAAATGGATATTGTTACGCAATATTGATTGGCCATGTTCTCAGAATTTATTGGGACAGCCATTCTAATAATACTTGGAAATGGAGTTTGTGCAGCAACTTCATTGAAAAGAATGAACGCAAACCAATCTGGTAAGTGAATTGTAATCGCTATGGGATGAGGTTTTGCTGTTTTTGTAGCTGCAACTATTTCTGCAGCAATGGGTGGTGGAGGATTCTTAAACCCAGCTGTACTGATTATGCAATCAATTGGAGCAAGTAA
>CAMWHH010000019.1 GCA_947174035.1 uncultured Mycoplasma sp.
GGATTAAATATTAAAAAAATTGCTGAATTAAAAAATAGTAAATTATTTTTTAATTCATTTAACTTTTTTCAACTAAATATTAAATAAATAAAAGATTCAAAAAATAAAACTAAATAAAAAACAAAAAAAATCTTATTTGAAAAATCAATTGTTTGAGCATTACTATTAAAATTTAAAACATTAGATAAAAAGCTATATAAATTCACTCTTGAAAATGTAATCGAAAAATCTACATCACTTGTTAAATCTTTAAAAGTTGAAAATAAAACCAAAACAACAAATGCAAAAAAACAAAAGAAATAAATAAACTTAAAATACTTGTTCAAAGAACTGGTTACTTTTTGAGTTACTACTCAATATGAATTTAAATAATTTTTTTTACTAATATATAAAATTGAATACAAAATAACAGATGCTGCAAGTAATAAAGAAAAAACAACAGCAAAACCAGGATCATAAGATGCAGAATATTTTGAAACAAAAAATACACTTAAAGAAAATATAAAAAAAATTGAAGATTCAGCTACTAAATTTAATCCAAAATTTATTTTTTTAGCAAAAACATAAAGAACACTAATTACATAAAAAACAGCAGATAAAACTATAAATTGTGAATTTAAAAAAAGTAAATTTGCAATTATTAAATTAAATATTGTTCCATACTGTCTATCTTCTACTTCATTATTTTTTTTCATAAAAAAACTTATGCTATAAAAAAAAGTTAATACAACAAAACTATTTGAAAATAAATTATTGCTATTTTGGTTAAATACAAAAAAACCTAGTAATAAAGAACTAAAAATTAAAGCAATGTAACCTTTAATGTCTTTAAAATTTTTAATTTCATAAAATTCAACCAAAACAAAATTTGAAATAAAGATAAAAATAATGGGATAAAAAATATTTTGATAAACTAAAAAATCACTATTCAAAGCACTACTTTTAGTAAAAAATTTAAAAAGTTGTAAATTGGAAATTGAAAAATAATTTAAATTAGGTGGTTCTCAAATCTGACTAGTTGCATTATCTAATCAAGAATATGTGAAATTGTTTAAATAAAAAAAATAATAACAAAGTGCTAATATCAAAATTGAAAATATAGAAGAAAATCAAAGTTTATAATTAATGGCAAAACAAAAAGTAAAAAGCCTATAAAAACAACAATAAATTACAAATAATAATATTTGAACTGATAAAACTACATATACATAGTACTGAATTAAATAATTTCCTAAAATGAAAGGAAAATAAGTAATTCCATAAATCAAATTGTAAATAACATATCCTACAAAAAAAGACATACTATTTGAAAGAAAAGTAGAATTTTTTTGAACTATTTTTCCAATACAAAAAGAATTAAAAATAATTAAAAAAGATATAAGAAAAGGACTATATGTTAAAACCATAAAAAATTATTATTTTCTAAATTATAAAAAAAATACTCACTATTAGATGAGTATTTTTAAAATAATAAATTGCAATTATCTTCGATATCTAGAATCAAAATAGTCATAAGAATCATCTAAAACATCATTGATTCCTCTAAAATAAATACTTGCAACTATAACTATAAATAAGTCCACTCCAATTGAAATTGCACCAGTTGCAATAACTCCAATTGAATTATTACAATATGCATCAATTAGTTTAATCATAAAATCATTATTAGCAGCTTTGCTAACTTGACTGGCAATGTTTGTATATATATTAGCAACATCTGCATTTGTAAAACTGCTAGCACTTGGTAATTTAACTAGTCAAAAACCAGAAGAAGCTACAAATAAAAAATAAATTGACAATAAACTAATTATTAAAAAAGATAAAAATCAAGTTATATGAACTTTTAATGGAGTTTTTCTTAATCACCCTCTTTTATTTACTCTTTGTAGAATAAAAAGAATTAAGAATAAGAAACCAGTAACAATTCCAGCTATTGAACCAAATATTCAACTCATTGCTGTAATATCAACAAAATAATAATTAGATAATGTTTCTATTTGATTATTACTTAATGCACCAATTAATAAATAACATATTGCTGTAACAAAAAATGCTAAACCAGTAATAATAAGAAAAAATTCTGCTAATCTTTTAAATAAATTAAAAACAAAACGAGATGATTCTTTAGGTTCAATATCTTCTTGTTTTCTGCTTCTGTCTTTTCTAGAGTAAGTAGGTCTTCAATCGTTGTTAGATCTTCTAGGTGGTCCATAATCATATCTGTCTCTTGGAGGAGGTGGTGGGTAAGGTCTACCATAATAATCATCATAGTCATCTCAACCTCTATAAAAGTTAATACTTTGATTATCAGAAAGCAAACCCAACATATTCAAATTGTATTTACTCATTTTTTACCCTAATAAATAAAAACTAATAATAATTATAAAATATTTAAATGCATTTATAAATATGGGTAAATTGTTTAATATGTCAAGTAAAAAAAATCTTATGCAAAAGTGCATAAGATTTTTCTTTTATCTATTTCTTCTGAAAATTCTGTCAAATAAAGATCTTTTTTTCTTTTTACTTCTTCTAGAACCATAATAGTTTTCATCTTCTTCATAATCATCATAGTATCTAGGACGATTGTATTGATTGTATCTTGGTGAACCATACTCTTGAGAATATCTTCCAGGGTTTTCTCTTCTAGCAGAATTATTAAAAGGAATTTCTTCAGTGTCCTCATCTTGAATACCCAAAACCTTTGTAGTACTTGGATATGAACTTTGAATGCTTTTTGATTCATATGTGTCAGTTCAAGATGGAAGTTCAGATTTATTATTTTCCATTTCTTTTAAAGTGTCATAAATTGAACTTGTTGATGAAGAACTAGAACTAGTAGATTCTTTATCTTCACTTGGAAGTTTTGGCTGTACATCTTCAATGTCACTTAATTCAAAAGTACCAGTTAATAAAACATTAATTTCAGCATCTTCAAAAACATCATTATATGCAACACCATGAACAATGTTTACATTTCCAGATTCAACAATTTCTTTTAAAGCACTTCTTGTGTTTTCTAAAACATAACTTGGAACATTTTCATTTAATTTAAAGTTAATCAATGCTTTTTCAGAATTTTTAATATTAATATCACTAAAACCTGTTTTTATTCCTGTTTCAATAGCATCTTTAATACCATCTTTTGTGTAATCAGTTGCAGTTATTCTCATAAATAAAAATCCATTTTTATCTTCAAAGAAATTTCTAACATCTGCAAAGTCAACATTTATATCACTTGGAACAGTAATAATGTTTATAATTTCTTCAACAATTGTTTTTATATATTTATTTGCACTTTCATATGCTCTCTTAATAGACATTTTTTCTTTGTCAACATTTATAATTTTGTCATTATTTACTGTTGTTAAACCATTACAGCAATAAGCTAAGTTTTGCAAACCTAATAAAGCATTAGAATATGTTTTTTCACCTTCTGCACCAATTGATGGTAAGTTGAACAATCCAATTGTTAAAATGCCTAAATCTTGAGCAGCTTTTGCAATAATTGGAGTTGCACCTGTACCAGTACCTTTTCCTAAACCTGCAACTAAAATTAAAACATCTGTTCCTTCAAGCATTGTTTTTAATACTTCTATATCAGCTTCAGCAGCTCTTTTACCAGTATCTGGATTTCCACCAGAACCATTACCATTAAGTTCTTCAGCACCTAAAATAAAAATATTTCTTAAATTTTCACCTAAATTACTTAAAGCAACATAATCAGTATTTAATGCGATAATGTCACAAAAATCTGGTCATTCTTGAGAATTAACCATATATTTAACTATATTATTACCTGCACCACCAACACCTATAATTTTTACACTAAAAGATTTAGAGAATGTTTTTTCACGATTAGACAATAAATGAACAAGAGTTGAATTATTAATATCTTGTAATGTGTTCATTTCTTTTTTAATTTTAATTTTAGAGCTATCCAAACTACTTTGAGTTTTAACAATTTGATTTTGTTGAGGGTTAACAGTTGGAAGATTTTGATTTACTCTTTCCTCTTGTGATTTCCTACTAACAGAATTATTGTCACCAAAATAATATTGATCTTCTTTTTTTATAATTAAAGGAGTTGTATTTTGTTCTGCTCTAATTGATTCTCTTCTTGGTTGCTCTTCTCTTCTGGAATGATAATCATTTTCATCATTATTTAATAGGTAGTTTTCTTTATTAAAGGTTGTTTTTCTTTTTTTCATGTAGTCATTTGCATCTACTGAGTCCAAAATTCTATCAACAACAGTTTTATTATTAGCCATAAACTTTTTACCTCTAGTTCATTAACCTTTTATTCACTAAAATATATAATCAAAAATTAATATTTGAAATTATTAATTTCTTTTATATTAAAGTATACAAAATAAAATTAAAAAATAACTATATTTTTTTGGTAAATTTTAACAAACCTTTAATAGAGTAAAAATTTCTACTTGCATTTTGTTTTTTAATCTTAGTTTATGGAAAATAAAAAAATAAAGAGTTAAGATCTTGCTTGACTCTTTATTTCACTAATTTTTTTATCAATTTCAGTTGTTAAATTATACTGAACTTTTTTATTAATAACACTGCTGCTACTGCTATTTAAATCATATGAATTTGTTGCAAATCAATTCATTGCTCCATACGTATAAGTTTCACCAGTATTTTTAATAGTTTCTTGAAAACTAATTGATCCCCAATAAATACCAGCAATTTCATACTCTCCATTGTGGTTAATAACTATGGGTGAACCAGATGCACCAGAAAAACTATCAGCTTCAATTAAAGATAAATATCCAATACTTAAATAATTATATTTTGTATAATCACTTTTATTTGAGTTTGAATAAAATGCTATAGGAACATTAGATTCATATTGTTTTTCATTTTCATAAAATGATGCAGATGAAATAAAACCAGAAAAGCTATCATTATCAATTATTTTAAAATTTGAAAACGAAAGTCAAGATATGTTTTCAGTTGAAGTTGGGTTTTCAAAAGCATCAGGTTTACTTGGAAAACCTCCCATATATAGATAACCACTTAATAATTCATCTTTAATATTATCCACATATTCTTTATAAACTTTTGTTGGATTGTCAAAATAATTAGAAATTCAATTTTTAAATTTTTCAATGTAAAAATTCTTATTATTAATGACATCATCTTGGTCTCTGTTAGAAAAAACCTCTGTAGAAATATCAGGATTTATTACATATTTTAAAATTGCAATGTCAGTTGCACCTGGAAAATTTTGTTTATTTCCGTTTTGACCAACACCCCAATATTTTTGTTGTGAGTTATTAAACAAATTATTATAAGTACTATCAGTGGTTGTTGTATAAACAATTTCTGGAAGACTTGTTTTAAAGTAATAAACATCATTTGAAAAATCATTTTTCTCACTATTAACATTAAAATCTAAACCAACATATGCATATTGAAGTACATATTTATCAGCAGAATAACCATTCTTTTCATAAGATATAACTTCATTGTTGTTAAAAGAAACAATGTTAGCCACATGTAAATTTGTTGCTATATAAAAAGTATTTGAATTTTGGTCTGCTTCATATATTCAGCCTGTTCCAGATTGAACTGAAGAAGAACCAGTACCCATAGTTGCATTTGTTTTAAAAACAAATCTTAAAGACAATGTTCTTTCACTGATTCAATAAGAAGCAGGTGAAGAAAAAGTATAGTCAGATTTATTTTGATTATTGCTATTATTTCCTGTAGGATTTTCATTAACAACTGTTGAGTTGCTTGTAATTGTATATATTGCATATCCTATTAAACAAGCACCAACAACTGATGATGCAACTGCAATAGACATTCATAATTTATTTTTATTCTTTCTTTTCTTGTTATTAGAAACAGGAGGTTGGTAATTATTATATCCATTGTAATTGTTGTTCATTTCACCATAATCATAATCATATGAATTACCATCATAGTTGTATTTAAAAATTTTTTTCTTAAGTGCATTAAATTTCATAAAAATCCTAAAAATAAATTAACTCTGTTTATATATTTAAATAAATATATAACTTAACATATAAATTTTACTTTTATTTATTTTTAACTACAATAGCAAAAAGAAATTAATTTTATTTACTTTTGTGCATTATCAACAGAACCTATATATGAAAATTGGTAATAAAAATTATTCTCATAAGATTTTTTAGTTAAGTTATAAACACTAAAAGGAAAATAAGAAATAAATTCCACAGTTAAAAATCTCATATTAAATTCAACATTAACACCATAATCTTTTTGATAAATTTTTAAAGGTGCATTGAAATTAAGAGTTGGGATAACATAGTTATCTATTTTTAAATTAGAATTATTAAAAATTTTATTAAACTGATTAGAATTAAATTTATAAACTTTATCTAATAAACTATTTTTTAATTCATCAGAAACAATCGGCTTAATTCCTAACATTGATTTTCCACCCATTCCATCTTTTCAAGAGTATAAAGAACCTGGTGAAACAAATTCACTATAAACATTTCTATAATTCTTAGTATCTGTTGGAGAATAAGTAGAAACTAATTGATTTATATCAATATTTTTAAATGTGTCTTCAATTGTTAAATCAGTTACATATAAATCTGGATTGTATGTAGATATAGTTGCAATTGTGTCATAATTGATTGACTTTGAAACAAATAAATTTGAAAAATCATAATCACGTAGAACTACATTTTGGATTAAAGAATATCAGAAATTATAATAATAAAAATCAACACTAATATCTGTACTTAAATTTCAGTCAGAACCAAAAGGTAAATTTATATTTGCTAAAGAAATTGAATTATTTTTATAACTATAATTACTTGTTATTGAGTTAGTAAAACTTGGATCATCTATTTTTAAATTTGTATTATATGCAAACTGATAACCAAGCTTATAGTCATTTAAAATTCTGACAGGTTTTAATCAAAAACTTGAATTATCTGCAGAATAAGTGAATGTAATAGCATTTGATTTGTAATACTTTTCACCTGGATTAGCACCAAGTCAAAAATTAGTAGGAATTATTTGTAGGATAGCACTAATAATTCTTTCTTCAGCAAATTTTCCAATAACTGGAATTTCCCCAACAATTTTTTTCAAATCTGTTCCAGTAAACAAATTAATTAATGATGAAATAGAATCAACACTTAATAAGTTTTTAAAAGCTGCAATTATTGGACTTGCATCAACTTTTTTATTAATTGTCATTTTTATTTGATAATTAAATGAAATTGTTTGATTAGATTTATCAACTGTAGGTAAAGTAGTAAATCCTGTAGTAAATGAGACATTTTTATAAGCATTTGGCAAATAAAAATGTTCATAATTATCATTTCTTTCAAATAAATTTTTCAAGAAATTATATAAAGCATCTACAAATGAAATTACATTTTCTGTTGTGAATTTTTCATTACTTGTAGTAATTAAATTTAAAATGTTTCCAATTTGACTATTTGTTCCAGCAGCCAAAGCAGCTAATGAGTTATAAAATTCAGTTTTTTCGTCACCACTTAAAATATCAAAAAATTTATTATATTGATCTGTTTCAGTGTTTTTTGAAAAAATCAATTTAATTATATTTAGAACAGCTTGAGTTGAATCATTTTCACTAGTAGTTGTTTCTGTAATTGTTGAACTTGTGTTTCCAGATGAAGAAGTACTAGTTGTAGAATCAGAATTATTATCATTTTTAGATTGAGCTTCATAGTCTTGCTCAATGATTTTTAGAAAAATATCAACATTATCATAGATAATATCAATTAATTTTTTAGGAGTTTTACCATCAAGACCAATTATGTCATTATAAATTAAATTCATGATATCACTACTAATACCAAAAGATTTCAATCCTGTTTCTAAACTTTTAAAATCATTGCTATCAGAAACCATATTAGGTTTAAATAAATTTAAATAAGTTTCAGCAACAACAGATACAGGACCAAAAACAGAATTTAAATATTCAACAACTGACCCTTTATATTCTTGAACAATTTCTATGAATGGTTTAGCTTCATTACCAGGCTCAAATGCTGCAATAATCAAAGGACTTAAAATTTCAGGAATAACTTTTGCAGAAACCATGATTTTTGCAATATAAGGAATTGAATTCAAAATCAAATCTTTTACAGTTGGATTGTTTCTTAAAATATTTAAAATACCCATTCCATTTTCAACATATTCCATATAAGTTTGGAAATCTTCATTAAATTTTTCACTAATGTCATTAATCAAATTTTGCTGTGAAATATTTAAAATTTCTGGTTGGTATTTTGAATAGATATCTAAATAATTTTGTTTCGATGTTAATCCTTTGATTTTATATGGGAAGGCAAATGAAAAAGATCCATTAGTAGGTGAAAACTCTGAATCAAATGATTCATTTCCAAATTTAATAGTTGAGTTATTAACTTTTCATCCAATAAAAAATTCGTCAACAGATGTATTAACAGTTGATTCAAAAACTTGATCTTTTACAGAAATTTCTAGAGAATATTTTTTTCCAGGAAGCAATTCAAAAACTTTATCAAAAATCTTTAATTGACTAACTTGAATACCTTTAATACTGATTTTTAAATCAAAAGAAATTTTTGATTTACCTAAAATAATATTAAGATTGTTTGCATCTTTTATTTCAAAATTATTAACTTCTACATTTTCAATTGTAAAAGACTTAGCATTTTGCCTTCATAATAAATAAGCAAAATAAGAAACATCTTTTACTATTTCACTTTGATTTCCTTCATATTTATTAATGTCATTATTAGCTCTAAACTCTTTATAATTTTGTAACAAATTATAATTATTTGCATATGAATATGAAAAATCTGTAGGTGCACTATCATTTAAATTATTTAGTGATGCTGGAACAGTTCCAGTTAATAAATTAGAAAAAGTAGGATAATCATTTTCATAAAAATTAGATGCACTTTGTAAACTGTTATATTCAGAACAAGAAACAGCAGTCATTGCTAAACTCAAAGAAAAAATTCCTAGAGATGAAAATTTAAGAAATTTTAATTTTTTTCTCATACTGCCTCCTTTCTTAAAAATCTTAAAACCATAAAAAAATAATTTAAGATTTAGTAATAAAAAAATAACACTAAATTTTTAAAATTGCAATAT
>CAMWHH010000020.1 GCA_947174035.1 uncultured Mycoplasma sp.
CAACACTATCAGCAGCTAAATGACAATTTTTTGGTGATTCTTTAACATATGCTGGTGTACAAACTTGAGGTTATAAAGGGTATGTAGATTACTTAAGATGAATTTTAAAAAATGAATTCAACCGACAAAATGACATCTTTTTGAACCAAGGTGTTTTAGGAGCTAGATATGTTAAAAATTCAAATAAATATGGAGAATATTCCTATCCTGAATTAAGTTTTAAAAATTATCCAACTGATGTTTTATATGTTGCAATGGGAACAAATGATGTGACAACTAACCAAAATAATGCTGCTGAATACATAACTGATAACATTACACAAGTTTATAATGATTTTAAAGAAACTAATGAAAATGGATGGATGATTGTTTCAACTATTCCCTATTTTTATTCAAATACAACATCAATGATAAACATTGTTGATAAAGCAAATGAAGCAATTAAAGTTTTTGCAACCAATAAAGAAGATGTAATTTTTATTGATAACAATAGTGCTTTAAATAATGTTATTACACAAAAATTACAACTTACTACTGATAATGGTGCTTCTTATTTTACTCCTGAATTATATGCAAGTGATAAAATTCATTTTAATACAAATGCTTACATCATTATTACAAAAAATATTTTATCTAATTTAAATTTTGACTATTCAAAAAGTCAATTTATGCAGTTTTAACTAAATAAATAAAAAATCCCAAATAAAAATTGGGATTTTTTATTTTTACTTTTCATTACTTTGATAAATTTTATTATTGGAAAAAACAAAAAAGGAAAAACAAAATGAAAAATGCAAATAAATTTAGAGAGTGACTATTAAATATTAAAGGATATAGTAATAAAACTGCTGAGGTTTATTACAAATATGCTAAACACTTAGAAAACAATCAAAGAGATTATATAGAAGGTATGAACAAATACAGACACACATGTAATAATACTAAAAGAGTAATATTGAGTGCTTTTAAAAAATATTATGAATTTATTAAAGATAAAAGAAGAAACCAAATTATTCTTCCTAAAAAAGAAAAAAGAGTTCAAGATTATGTAAGGTTTGATGAATACAAAGAATTAATTAACTTTGTTGAAAATCATAAAACTACAAATATTAGTTTAATAATTATTAGATTATTATTTGAAACAGGAATAAGATCTTCTGAACTTTTAAATATAAAAACTTCAGATGTTTTTAATAACAGAATCAGAATCTATGGAAAGAATCGGTTGGAAAGGTTTGTTTTTGTTTGCGACTCATTAGCAAAAATAATAAATGATTTAAAAATAAAAAAAATTAAAAATAATAATCACAAATTATTTTCAATTGGATATAAAGCTTTATACAAAAGAATTAGTAATTTAAGTAAAAGAATTAATAAAAAACTTTCACCTCATATGTTTAGGAGAGGGTTTGCAACATATTGTACTTTACAAAATATAGGGATTTATCAAATTTCTCAAATGATGGGTCATGAAAATATAAATACAACTAAAAATTACATAAAGTGCAATCCTACTGAAGAATTAATGACATCTATATTTAAATAAATAAAAAAACTGGATAAATCAATCCAGTTTTTTTATTTAACTCTTAAAGCACTTCCTTCAGTAATAACTTTTTGGACAAATTTTCTAATTAAAGTTATTTCAATTGGTTGCTTATTAACAATTTCATTTTCTTCTAATTTGAACTTCATTTCTTTAATTAAAATTCTACATTCGTCATCATTTAATTCATCAGGATTAACTATAACATCTATTTCTCTTCCTGATTTTATTGCATATGCTTCACTAACTCCTTTAAAAGATTTACAAATTTTTTCTAGTTCTGCTATTCTTTTAAAATATTCTTCATTTGAAACAAATCTTGCTCCTGGTCTTGAAGCACTTAATTTATCCACTATTTTTACTAGTGCTGCATATGGAGTTTTTGCTAAAACTTTATTGTGATGTGATTCAATGGCATTAACAATGTAATCTTCTAAATTGTATTGTTTAGCTAGTTTAACACCAGAATTAACATGATCATTATCGATTTCAAAATCAATTGCTTTTCCTATATCATGGAAAAAAGCTGCTTTTTTTGCTTTTGTTTCATCAATCCCTAATTCTCTTGCTAAATCAGCAGCTAGTAGCGCGCATTCTGTACAATGTAATAAAACATTTTGACTATATGAAGTTCTAAAGTTTAGTTTACCTACAATTGGATATAATTCTGGATTGACATCAAAAATTTTCAATTTATTTTCTAATGTTTTTTTACCTAATTCAAAACATATTTTTTCAAAGTTTTTTTCTACATCTTCATATATTATAGAAATTTTGGTAACATCAATATTTTTTGTTTCCAAAAGTTTTTCCATTGTTTGTTTAGCTTTTTCTCTTCTGATTGGATTGGGAGATGAAATAGTTACAGCAGATAAATTAGGTTCAATAATTAAATCTGTTTTAGTAGTCTGTTCAAAGTGTCTTTTATTTCTACCATCTTTCCCAATAATTTTACCTTTCAGAGATTCATCAGGTAATTTTATAGTAAAAGAAAAACGTGAAGAAACAATATTTTCAACTTGTTTCTCCATAGCATTAATTAAATAGTAAATAGCTTTTTGATCAATTTCTTTTTTCATTTCTTCTTCAAATTTATCAATTAATTTTATTTTTTCTAAATTTAATTTCTTTTCAAATTCAGACAATGAATAAGAATTATCATTTTTAAAAACTATTCTTTTTGATTGTTCATTATTGCCCTTACTAAAATAATCAATCCTTTTATCAGCAGTATTTATCTTTTTTTGTTTAAAATTTATTTGCTTATATTTTGCATTTTTTTTCTTTGCAAAATAATTTCAAATAATATAGAAAAAAAGCAATATAAAAAGAATGATTACTACAGCAATTAAAGCAATTGTTGTAGTACTTGTCATATTTTTTGTTCCTGTAAAAAAATATAATAAGTAAAATGTCCTTATATTTATTATATATAAAACATTTATAAATCAAGCATTTACATAAAAAAACTATTATCTATTTATTGGAAGTTCATCAAAATAATCAACTTTTAAAATTACTTTTTCACTATCATTCAAATGTTTCTTTTTTGAATTTTTATCACTTCAATTAATTTTTGATTTAAAGAAACATTTTCTATATTAGCTATTTTTTCAATTTTAGCTATTTCACCTTTTTCAACTGAACCATATTTTTTCTTTAACAAATAGTCTTCAATCAGAATTGGTATTATCATAAAAGAAATAAACAAAACCAAAACAACTATAACCATAATTCTAGGGATTAAAATATCTTGAATAAATCCTTCAGTTGCAGGGTTTATTCTAAATAACATAAATAAATCAGCTATCGGTCCAAAAAATGTCATAAAAATAGGTAATGACATTAAGATTATAGAAATAATTGCCATTGGATAAAAGAACTTATTTTTTGAAACTTTAACCTTATTAGTTTTTCGGTTTTTTATTCCACCAAATATGGAAAGCACTATGAAAGCAAAAGCAATTACAGAAGTTCAATTTGCCATTAAGTCTGCAAAACTATAAAGCTGAGCAACACCACTTCCATAAGAAGCAGAATAACTAGAGGAATTAACATATCCCAAACCTCCAATTATAGAAAACAAAATGATTATAGGAATAGTTAAAACTAAATCATAAAGAATACATCTTATTTTTGTTTTCTTTTCATTATTGCTAATGATTTTATAACTGAATGGAACTTCATTAGTTCTTACAAGATCAAATAAAAGTCTTGGTGATCATAAAGCAAATCCATTTACTATTCCTAAAACTCCAATCCCTATTAGAATTTGAAAAGTTGCATAAAGTCATAATAAATTATTTTGTTTCAAAAAAGGTAAGTATCCAAAAGGATTACCATTTTCTGCACCTAAAGACATTGATAAAGCAATAATTAAATAAATTACTGTAACAGTGATTAAACCAAATAAAATAGCAAAAGGTGTTTTGTTTGGTTTTTTCATTTCAGTTTGAATACCAGCAGTCACATAAAAACCATCATATGCAAAAAAGATTCCTCCAATTGCTATAAACATTCCAAAACCAGGAGATAGTTGTGAAAAAGAAAAAGTTGTAAATTCATCTGGTTTAAAACCTGCTCCATAACTTTCTGTAGAAATTTTTCCATTAATTCCTACAATAACAAAACCTAAAATTGTTGCAAAAACAAGTGGTAAAAATTTCACTGAAAGAATAACTAAGTTGTGGATATTTCCTATTTTTGAAGACAAACCATTAACAACAAGGAAATATGTAGATATTAAAATCGCAAAAACCATCATAATTGCCCAATCGGCATTTGTTCCAAATCCGTTATAGTTTTCAAATAAAGAACTAATTCCATCTTGAATTGACATAATGCTATATAAAGGCATGAAGAAAAAAGTAAGCGGTAAATAAATGTATGTCATAAAGTTTTTACAAGCTTTGTATGTAAATCTACTATTAAATGTTTGACACCATCCAATGATAGAAAAATTATCATTTCTAGCACTAGCTATCTCAATTAATGCTAAAGCCATAGAGATAACTGCAAAACCTGCAAATAATCAACAAAACATAGCAAAAATAATTGAACCTTGTGATTCATTTAATACTGCACCTGCTTTAAAAAAAATTCCAGCACCTACTGATGAACCAACAACAACTAGCATTGCAGAAAAAAAACCAATTTTTTTCATAGTTGGAGCATTAGCAAAATCAGATTTTTTACTTTGATCAAGCTGAGAAATTTGTTTATTTTTGCTTTCCATTTTTATCCCTTATTAAATAATAAGTATTTAAAAATAATACCATATATTTTTATCAAATTTTAACTTACCCATTTTATGGGATAAAAAAAGAAAGAATACTTGCAAATCTTCATATTCTTTCTTTTTTGTTAAACTTAAATCAACGATTTTTTTCTTTAAATGTCTATTGCAAGACATTTACTTATTTTAAAACAGCGCTTATTTTTAAAATAAGTATTAACCCAATCTCTATCAAATAAAAATAAAATATGCATGGCCGAAATTATTACATTCTTTTATTTAAACTATCAATTAACTGGATAGGTATAATAAAACTTGTGATCACGGGATTTCTTTACAACCTGAATGTCAATGTAAATAATCACAATACAACTAACTAACTTGAAAAATGATAAAAACAAACCTAAAAACCACTCAAAATTAATTTTATATAAATACTCAAACACTTTGATAAGTATAACTAGAGTTAATATTTTCATTTAAATAAATCCATAATTAATAAATTACAAACCTAGGTATTAATTAAGTTTTAAATAAAATTAAATTTAAAACTATTTACTTCCAAACGCATTTGCAAATGACAGAACCAAATCAACAATATAAATTTATCTCATTAATTAGTCTATTTACAATTCATTACAGAGTTTCAAGTTTTTATAAGAAAGCTTTTTAAACAAATTTCATTATCTTTTTCTTGTTTTTAAACATCGGACAAGAGAAAAAGGTATCAATAAGATAACTAATTATTCTTTCAAGTGACTTATAAAGTTTGCGAATTTGCTATGAAAAAACAATCAATTTTCCATGCACTTGAACCACAAATTCGCAATGTTATTGACTAATATAATTATAACAATAACTTAATAATATGTATATATATAATACTAAATTAAGTTTCTTTTTTGCAAAAATGTTTCAACTAATTCATTTACTTCTTTTTCAGTTTCACAATTAATTGCTTGATTAGCTAATTCAACACAATCACTATGTTTTAGTGAACAAATAATTTTTTTAGCTTTAGGGATTGAAGAAGCTGACATACTAAATTCATCTAAACCTTTTTGACCTAATCCAAGTAAAATTGGAATTGATCTTATATCACCAGCCATTTCACCACACATTCCAACAAATCTGTTATATTTACTAGCACCCTCAATTGTAGCTTTAATCGCTCTTAAAAGTGCTGGGTTGTTTGGTTGGTATAAATAAGAAACATTTTCAGACATTCTATCAACTGCGAAAGTATATTGAACTAAATCATTTGTACCAATTGAAAAAAAGTCAGCATATTTTGCAAATTTATCAGCCATAAAAGCAGTTGCTGGAATTTCAACCATCATCCCTATTAAAACTTTTTGATCAAACTTTATGTTTTCATTTAATAATTCATTTTTAACTTTCTCTACAATTGCTTTAGCTTTTAAAAATTCTTCAATTGTAGCAATCATTGGAAACATTATTCCCAATTTTCCAAATACAGAAGCTTTTAATAAAGCTCTAATTTGTGTTTTGAAAATATTTTCATTATTTAAACAAAAACGAATTGCACGATATCCTAAAAAAGGATTCATTTCATTTGGAAAATCAAAATATTTTAGTTTTTTATCTCCACCAATATCTAAAGTTCTAACAATTACTAACTTGTCTTTTTGACTTTCTAAAATTTGTTTATAAGCTAAAAACTGTTCTTCTTCAGTTGGTCAATTATTATTTTCCATATATAAGAATTCAGAACGAACTAAACCTATTCCTTCAGATCCGTAGTTTTCTAATTTGTTAGCATCATCTGGTTTTCCAATGTTTGCAACCACATCAACTTCATGGTTGTCCAAAGTTCTTGTTTTTAAATTAATATATTTTTTTAATTCAATTTTTTCAGTTTCAAATTTTTTAATCTTTTCAATTCAAGAATTATTATTTAATGGATTAATTACAACTTCACCACTTGCACCATCTAAAGCCACTATATCATTTTCTTTAGCTTTTTCAGTGATGTCTTTTAAACCTAAAACAGCAGGAATTTCCATAGTTCTAGCCATTAGTGCAGCATGACTTGTTCTTCCTCCAACATTTGTTAAAAAACCTTTAACATATTTTTTATCAAGTAATGCTGTTTCAGATGGTGTTAAATCATCTGCAATAATAATTACTTCTTCTTTTATTGTTAATAAATTTGGTAATTTAACATTTAAAAAAGTTGATAAAATTCTTTCTTTTACATCGTTTACATCACTTGCACGTTGTTTGAAATATTCATCTTCCATATTTAAAAAAAGATCATGTATTTCATTGAATGCTGTTTCGATTGCATAAGCACCATTAAATTTATTTTCTTTAATTAAGCTTTCAATTTTTACTTTAACTTCTGGGTCATTTGCTATTTGGGCGTGAGCATCAAAAACTAAGGCTTTATCTAAACCAATTTTTAAAGTAGCTATTTCTTTAATTTTATTAATTTCATCAATTGCTATTAAGATTGAATTATTAACTTTTTTTATTTCTGATTCAGTATCAAAAACTTTTGAATCAGAAATTAAAAATTTTGGTTTTTTTAATAAGAAAACTTTGGCAATAGCAATTCCTTCGCTTGCTCCAATTCCTTTAAAAATAATTTCCATTATTGTTCTCCATCTGTTGAGTTATTGCTATCATCAATATTTTGTTCTTCTTGTTGATTATAATTATCTTGATTATATTGGTCTGCTTCAATTACTACTTCAGTATCTTGGTACTCTTGTTCATACTGATCTGCTTGTTCTGCTTGTTCATATTGATTTTCTTCAACATTAACTTGTTCAGTATTTGATTCATCAACTATTTCACTTTGAGAGTAATTTGAAGCATCAAAAGCATCATTATCAGCAAAATCTAAAACTAGATTAACATAGTCATTAGTTTCTTCCATAAAAGGTAAATGTGCTGAATTTTCAAAAATAACTGTTTGATAATTGTCTAAATTTTCAAATCTTTTACTTGTAGAATTACAACTAATTACTTTATCATGTCTACCTAAGATTAATAAAGTTTGTACAGAATTGTTTTCTTCAGAATTTTTAAGTTCAGAATGTAATTTTCAACTCATCATTTTTTTTCTTAAAATTTTAAAGTCTTTCATATGAAGTGAAAGATATTCAATTTCTTTCTTTATTATTTGGTCTTCTACACCACTATAATGTTTGTTTGGTTCATGAACTAATATATTTTTATATTTTCAGTTTTTTTCAACTGAATCAGGTAATAGTTTAAGACTGTTAAGACCTTTAAAACTAAATCAAACTGAACTATTCATTGGAGTTACTACAACAGCTTTTTTAAGCTGATTTGGAACTAAGTTAGTAACCATTAAAACTATTCCCCCACCCATTGAATGACCAATCAAAACTAAGTCTTCAAAGCCTTTTAGTTTAATGAAATCAGATACATATTTAGCATAGAAAATTGGATCTAGTTGTGTAACATGTTTTAATTTTGCATATCCATGACCTGGCAATTCAATTGCATAATAATTATATTCATCAAAAAATTTTTCTACATAATCATCATGATATTCAGAAGTTACTGCAAAACCATGAACAAATAAAATATTTTTTGTACTACTATTGTTTGCTTTTCTATATCTAAAAGTATATCCATTCTCATTTATTAGTTGAAAATCCTTCATAACAGTTCCTTAAATTAAAAATTTATCTAAACAATATATAAATATTATAAATTTATAATTGTATTAATTTTATTTTTTTATCCAAACTGTGATATAAAAAAATAATATTAAAATATTTAATTTCAAATTCGAAAATGAACAATAAACAAATAATAAAAAAAGAATTAAAAACTAATAGATTAATTATTAGACCTTTTCTACCAAATGATTTAGAAGATTTCTATGAATATGCAAAAGTTGAAGGTGTTGGTGAAAAAGCTGGTTGAAAGCATCATGAAAACATTAGTGAAACAAAAAGAATTTTGATTCATTTTATCAACACTAAAACAACATATGCATTAAGTCTACATGAAACTGGAAAAGTCATTGGATCCATGAGTGTAGAAATTGATAAAGCAGATCCAAATGCCATTATTATTGGTTTTGCTCTTTCAAAAGATTATTGAAATAAAGGTTTTACAACTGAAGCTGTAAAAAAGACAATCAATTATGTTTTTAGAAAGACTAAGTTCACTGTAATTAAAGCTAGTCATTTTGATCACAATTTGCAAAGTAAAAGAGTAATTGAAAAATGTGGTTTTACTTATGTTGATAAAAAAAGAAGTGATAAAAAATATGTAACTGGATATGAAATTGTTAACTATTATGTTTTAAAAAAACCAAAATTATAT
>CAMWHH010000021.1 GCA_947174035.1 uncultured Mycoplasma sp.
TATTTATTGTAGTCATTTGATAATTTTTCAACCTCAGTTTTTTTAATTAAGAAAGGTTTTTTAAAATTATTTGAAGCAACATAAAATAATTCTGTTTTTGCATCAATAAAAGAAATTTCACTATTTTCTGTAATACATCATTGCAATGAGTTTAAATAAAAAAGATTAGTTTTTGAAAAAACTTTTTTAAATGTATTTGCAAAAATTACAACAGTTTTTTGTGATGTAAAAGAACCCGGTCCATTTATAATGTAAATATTTTCAATGTCTTCTTTTTTTAAATTGTTTTTTTCAATAATATGTGAAATTGAAGGGTTAAAAATTTTTGTTAAATTTTTGTTTTGAATTTCAAAACTTAAATCAAAAATTTTATTATTTTTTATAATTGCAATTTCTAAATAATCTAAACAACCATCAATTAACAAATCAAATTTTTTATTATTTTCCATATTTATCTATATACTCTTTAAATTCTTTTGGCAAATCTAATTTTATTTTTATTTCTTTTTTTAAGAATGGATGATTGAAACTTAGTTCGCTAGCCATTAAATATTGTCCAAAATTTGTTGTTTTATTAATATGTTTTACACCATAAACAGGATCATTAATAACATTATTTTTTATAAATTCTGCATGCACTCTAATTTGGTGAGTTCTTCCAGTTAACAATTCAACTTCTGCTAAAGTGAAATTATTGTATTTTTTAATTTCTTTAAAAATAGTTATTGCTTCTTTTGCATCCAAATCTTTACTAACTTCTCTTTTGTTTGTGTTATCTATTCTTTTTATTGGTGCTTGAACTTCTACAGTTTTAGTTTTTAAGTGACCATGTAAAAGTGCTAAATATTTTTTAATTATTTTTTTAGAAATAAATAAATTAACAAATTCATTATATGATTTTTCATTTTTAGCAACAATAATTAAACCAGTAGTATCTTTGTCTAAACGGTGGACTATTCCCATTCTTAATTTGTCACCAAAAGTTTTGATATTTTTAACTTCAAATAAATATTTAATGATATTAGCTAATGTTTTATCTGTTACATAGTTAGTTGGATGAACTATGATATTATTTGGTTTATCAATAACAAAAATATAGTCATCTTCATAAACTATTTTTAAATTTTTTTTCCAAGGTTTTAATTCATTATTTTTTTTTGAAAGTTGTTCATTATTTTTTATGTCATTTTGATTACAATCTATTAAATCATTTTCAGATACTGCATAGTTTGGTCTAGTTACTATTTTTTGATTTACAGTAATTAAACCATTTTCTATTTTTTGTTTTGCAGCTGTTCTAGAAATTTTGTATTTTGCTGACAAAAAAACATCTAATCTTTGTGAAGTTTTCATAATTTATTAATATTTTAAATAAGATTAGTTTATTTTTTTGTTTTTATTGTTTTTATTGTCTTGTATGGTTTGTTGTTTCTTGTTTCATCATGAACATGTTCTTTAACAAGTTTATTTTTTTCTTTAGCAGACTCTTTTTTATATTCTTTAACTCATGCAATAATGATGTGTAAGCAAATTAGACCAACAGATATAGTAATAAAAACATCTGGAAAATTAAAAATAGCAGAGTCTTTTATAAAAGAAAATTGAAAATAATCAACTACTGCATCATTTTCTGTTGCCATTATTTTATTTATATAAACATCAGGAAGTGATCTATCAATGATATTTGACATTCCTGCAAAAAATAGCATTGATATTCCAACATCTAAAAAGTAGTGTGAAGAAAAAATAAAAGCAATAAATCCAATTATAATTGGCAAGGATTGAACAAAATAAACAACACCTGGACTTGTTTGACTCAAACTTCCAAAAGATATTCCTGTATTTTCAATAATTTTTATATCTAAAAAATTTGGAATAAGAACCCAGCTAGTTTGTGTTGCGTTTAGCATTGCATCTCTTGTTAAAAAACTTATTAAGAAAATTAAAAAACCTACTAATAAAAAAATAGATATTTTTATTAGTAAATGTTTTTTGTTTAAATAAATTTTTTCTAAATGAGATTTAGTTTCTTCTTTATATTTTAAAAAGTATTCTTTTATATCTCTTGTTGATAAATTAGACATTTTGTTATTTTTTAAAGTTCCAGTTTTTTTCTAAAAAAATTATAACATAATTGGTTAATCATGTTGGAGTAGAACACCCTGATGTTATTGCAACATGATTTTTATTTTTGAATCAAACATTTTTAATCATTTTTACATCTCAAATTAAATAAGATTCTATATTTTTGCTTTTTCCAATTTCAACTAATTTATTTGCATTATTTGATTTAATATCACCAACAACCAATAATAAATCAACATCATTTTCCATATTTATTAATGCATCCTGTCTGTCTTTTGCAGCATTACAAATATCATTTTTAAATTCAATGTTATCTTTAAATTTTATTTTTAAATGTTTTATTATTTTTTCAAATTCATAAATTGAAATAGTTGTTTGGTTTGTAACAAAAATAGGTTTGTCACTTTTAATTTCTATTTCATCTAAATTTTGATTTTTTGTATCAATGAAAATAATTGATTCATCTATTGCTAATGTAGCAATAGTTTCAGGGTGATTAACAACTCCAATGTAAATAATTTGATAATTATTAGCTATTTTTTCTTTTATTAAATTTTGAGTTTTTGTTACATATATACAAGTTGTATCAACTACATGTAAACCTTTAAGTTTTGCATAATTAATGATTTCCTCACTAGTTCCATGAGCACTAAAAAAAACTATTGGAGGGTTTTTATAATCAACAATTTTTATTTCATCAATAATAGATTTTCTTGATTTATTAAAATCCTCTTTAACTTCAATACCTAAAGCTTTTAATTCTTCAATTATGTTTTTATTATGAACCAATCAACCTACTAAATATTTTTCTCTGTCAGGATAGAGTTTTGCTATTTTTTTACATTCTGCATAAGCGTCGACAACACCTTTGCAAAATCCTCTAGGTGTTATTTTTGTTAATTTCATAATTTTTAACTTAAATTTTCTCTCAAAGTAAATATTTTTGTTGTTTTCTCTGTTTTGTTATTAATTAATTTGTTGATAGATTCTATATATTCATTAAACATATAAATTTTGTGATTTTGAAATTTTAGCATTTCTGAAACCAGGTTATTTTCTATTAAAAAATTTGTTATTTCTTTTTCTTTTTGTTCAGAATTATTAAGTCTTTTTAAATTATCAAAATTTTCAAAAATAATTGATTTTAAAATTAGAGTATTAATTTTTTTACTTTTTGTAAAATCAGATCTGTCCAATTTATCTTTAATCTTTGAAAGATCAGAAATAAATGCTCTTGATACAACAGATGCTTGTTTTAAAATATCAAAAGTGAATCTAGCAAAGTCTTTAATTTTTTTTGAGTCTTTAATTGTTTCAATTAATAGATCTTTATATTTTTTATAGAAATTTTGGAGTGGATAACTAAAACACATTGAAGGTGCAAAAAGAAATTTATTTTTAATTAAATATAAATTTATTAAAGTACTTCTAGCAGAATTTTTGAAAGGAAAAGATTCTAACAATTTTTCAATTAAAAGTAAAAAAACAGGAAAAAAGTACAATGGATTATTTGAAAATTTACCATTTAAAAGTAAAACCAATGCATTAATATTTTCTTTTGATAAATTAGTTGGCTTTATTTGCTCTACTTTAAATGTTTTTCTATATATTTCAATGATAGATAAAATGTCATCAAAATCAATGTTTTCTTTTTCTTTATTGTTTCTTAATTTTGAAATTAAAAAAATAGCTTTAAAACTTGAAATAACAGCTTTTTTTGCAAGGGTATTTTCAGATAAATTAAAGCAATAATTTTTAATCACATCATTTAGTTTTAAGTTTATTTTATCCATTTTTGATGAAGCAACAATTTCTATAATTTGTGAAAGTTGCCATGGAACATTGTGAGCTTTTAAAGATGAAAAATTAATTCTAACATCAGCTAAATATTTGAATAGTTCACCACATTCTTTATATAAATCATCTGCTGCAATTAAAATGTCAGATATTTCTTTGATTTTTATCATTTTATTCCCTTAAAAACTTTTGATATCCTTATTTAATGTTATTTTGATTTTATTTTGTTACTAAGTAATTTTATTATTGATTTATTTAAAAATATTTGTGAAAACTACTTTTTATAAGTAAAAATTTAAGAAATTTTTATATACAATATTTAAATTCTACAATTTTTTAAATTAATAAATTAAATATTTAAAATATGCTATAATATTTAAGTGTTTTAAAATGGATACATAGCTCAGCGGTAGAGCAACCGGCTGTTAACCGGTTGGTCGTAGGTTCGATCCCTACTGTATCCGCCATGGCCTGTTGGTGAAGTGACTTAACACACACGCCTTTCACGCGTGCATTCACGGGTTTGAATCCCGTACAGGTCACCATTAAATTTTATTTAGAGGGTTAACCCTCATCCAAGGAGTGTTAGCTCAGCTGGGAGAGCATATGCCTTACAAGCATAGGGTCGGGGGTTCGATCCCCTCACACTCCACCATGCCGACTTAGCTCAATAGGCAGAGCAACTGACTTGTAATCAGTAGGTTGTAGGTTCGATTCCTATAGTCGGCACCATTTAAATTATTTTCTATTTTGCTTTGTTAGCTCAGTTGGTAGAGCAAGTGACTCTTAATCACTGGGTCGGGGGTTCGAGCCCCTCACAAAGCACCAATATGCACTTATGGCGGAATGGCAGACGCGTCAGACTTAGGATCTGATTCTAACGAGTGTGGGTTCAAGTCCCTCTAAGTGCACCATTAAAAAATAATATAATCAAATCCTGTTTGTAAAAAACAGGATTTTTTCTTTTTTATTTTCACTAATTTAATAAAAAAATGCTTTGTTTGGTGAAAACTTTAAAGTATTATAAACTGATTGTTTATAATTAACTTATTAGTATTTTAAAATTATGAAAAAAATTTTTAATTATAATGAGTCATTAAATGTTTTTGATTTATGAAGAAAAACTCAAATTAAGGTTGAGTTTATTCATAAACAAATACTTAGTGAAAAAAAGTCTGATGCATCTGAGTTATTAGATAAATACAAATTGATTTTTTCAAAAGTTAATAAAGACAATATGAATAAATGAACTTTTGAAAGAAATATTTTTGTTGCTTTGATAAAGTATCTAATGGATTCAAATAATTTTTTTGACAAAAGACTTACTGAAAATCAAATTGATGAATTGTTATTACTTGCATATATTTATGAATGAATCGTTTTAGACAAACCAAAAGATATTTCTTTACTTGGTAATAGATCTGAAGTTTTAAAAAAATTTAAAAAGGTTTCTACTGAATCAAAAAGTTGATTTAGAACTATTTTTGATGATATTGATATTTACAGTCTAGAAGATTGACCAAAAATCATTCAAAGAATTGATGCTGCTGCAGATTTTTGTTTTAGTGAAATATTATCTTTCATAATTAAAGATAATGTAATTTATCAAAAAATTTTAGATGAATCTTATAAAGAAAAAGATTTTGACAATAAAGATGAATGTTTAAAAAATTGAAACAAATCTTTTTTAATAAAAGACAATAACTTAAATTATGTTTATAGTATCCAAGATAGTGATATGAATTTGATTTATGTAAGTGTAGAAACAGATAATGATAAAGTAGCTTTTGTTAAATTTAAATTATTTAAAACTTACTCTAAAGAAGATAATAATTTAGTTCCTACAGGAATTTCAAAAGAAATATCAAGAATAGATTTTATTAATAAAAATTATATGAATTACTTTCCAGAAATTGTTTCAAATTCTTTAAAAATAGCAAATCGTGCAATTAAAAATATTTTTTTATTAGATTTACAACTTAGAAATGATGAGCAATACAATTTGGAAAAATTTAAAAGTAAAAAAGTTGTTAATATAATCAAAAAACAACCTAAAAGCGAATCATCAGTTCCCGGGATGACGGGAGAAAAAAGAACAAATATTTTAAATAAATCATTAGGTTCTTAGTTAATTAAAAAGAAGATGAATAAAAATCATCTTCTTTTTAATTAACTAAACATATGTTAAAAAAATGTTTTTAAAATTTTTTTACAAATTTTGTAATGTGGATATATTTTTTCTAATAAATTCCAAAACTCTTTTGAATGATTTGGGTAAACTAAATGACACAATTCATGAAATATTACATACAAAATAATTTCTGGTTCAAAAACAACTAATTTGTAGCAAAAGTAAATTGCTTTACTATTAAATTTTGTGTACCCTCATGCTCTTTTTGTATCTCTTACACCTCATTTATTAACTTTTAAATTTAATTGATTAGCTTTTTGCATTGCCATTGGAATAATGATTTCTTTTGTTTTTTTAGATAGCAATCTTTTCAGCACTAATTCTTTATCATTGATATCCTTTAAATTTAAGATGATATTATTTTCTAAAATTTTATAAGTTGATTTTGATTGATTTATATTAATTGTTAGTGAATAATGCTTTCCTAAAATTTTAATAAAGTTATTGTTAGGGTTGTAATATCTGTTATTGTTTTTTAAAATTATTTTTTTTAATAAATTTGGATAAACTTTTATTAAAAATTCTTCTACACTTTGTTGGTTAACAAAAACTGGGGTTTTTATAACAATTTCTTGTTGATCATTAATAGATGCTGTAATTGATTTTGTTTTATTAGGTGACAAAAACCATCAATATGAAACAAATTTATTATCAATAACCATGTGACATTTTATTTTTTTTATCATAATTAACTTATTATTTTAAGAATATATTTTATTATTTTTTACTAGATTCAATTTCAATAATAATATCTCTAATATAAGCAGCTCTTTCATATTCTTGGTTTTTTGCTGCTTCTAACATTTCTTCTCTTAGTTTTTTGATTGCTTTATCAATTTTTTCTTTTGCTTTTTTACCTTTAGCAATTAAGTCATCAAAATCTATGTTTGCATCATTTCTGCTTAAGTCTAAAGCAATTGGTTTAATAATAGTTTTTGGAGTAATATTATGCTTTTGATTAAATTCAATTTGTAATTTTCTTCTTCTTTCTGTTTCTTTAATAGCAACATCCATTGCTTCAGTAATAGTATCAGCATACATTATTACTTTACCATTTACATTTCTTGATGCTCTTCCAATGATTTGAATTAAAGATTTATCACTTCTAAAAAACCCAGGTTTATCTGCATCTAAAATTAAAACTTTTGACACTTCTGGAACATCTAGTCCTTCTCTTAATAAGTTAATTCCAATAACAACATCATAAATACCTTTTCTTAAGTTATTTAAAATTTTAAATCTCTCTATAGTTTTTAATTCGTTATGTAAATATGCAACTTTAATATTTTTGTTTCTTAAGTATTCAGTTAATTCTTCAGCCAATCTAATTGTCATAACTGTTATAAATGTTCTTTCTTTATTTTTAATCTGAATTCTTAATTCTTTTTCAATATCTAAAATTTGATCTTGAGTTGGTCTTATTTCAATAATTGGATCAACTAAACCAGTTGGTCTTATTATTTGTTCAGTTGTTAATTCAGATTGGTCCAATTCTCACTGGTTGGGTGTAGCTGAAACATATAGTACACGATCTTTTTTTGATAAAAATTCATCAAAGTTTAAAGGTCTGTTATCTAACGCACTTGGTAATCTAAATCCATATTCTACTAAAGTTTCTTTTCTACTTCTATCAGTATTGTACATTCCTCTGATTTGTGGAACCATCATATGAGATTCATCAACTATTAACAATCAATCTTTTCCAAAGTAGTCAAAAATAGTATAGGGTGTTTGCCCTTCTGCTCTTAATTCTAAATGTCTTGAATAATTTTCAATACCTGGACAAAAACCAAATTCTTTAAATGATTCAATATCATGAGTGGTTCTTTCCATTATTCTTTGAGCTTCAATTAGTTTATTTTGTTTTAAAAAGTTTTTGTGAGTTTCTGTTAACTCATTTTTAATTCTTTTAAGTGACTCTTCTAAAGTATCTTTATTTGCTAAGTATAAATCTGCACCTGCTAAAATGACATCATCTAACTTAGTGATAACTTGTTTGGTTAATGGATCAATTTTTGCAATATCTTCAATTTCATCACCGAAAAAAGAAATTCGGTAATTAAATTCATCAGTATATCCTGGACCTATTTCCATTACATCACCTTTAACAGAAAATTTTCCATGTGTTACATCAGTATCATTTCTTTGGTAATTTAAATTAACTAATTCATATTGAACTTGTTTAATTTTTATAACTTGTCCTTTTTTATAACTTACTCTGTTTTTAAAAAAATCATCAGGTGGTGAAGACGCATAAATGGCAGCAACACTTGCAACAACAATTACATCATCTCTTTCTACTAATGAATTTAAAGCAGAAAGATTTAGCATTTCAATATCACTGTTTGTTTGAGATGATTTTTCAATATAAGTGTTAGTTTTTGGCAAAAATGCTTCTGGTTGATAATAATCAAATGAAGAAACAAAATATTCTACTTTATTATTAGGAAACATTTCTTTAAACTCTGAATACAATTGTGCAGCTAAAGTTTTGTTGTGAGCTAGTACTAAAGTTTTGCAGTTAAGTTCTTTAATAATATTACCCATTGTAAATGTTTTACCAGTACCTGTTGCACCAACAAGAACTTGTGATTTAAATTTATTTTTTTTAAACCCATTAACTATATTGTTAATTGCTTGTGGTTGGTCTCCGCTTGGACTAAATTTACTTTTTAATTCAAATTTTTTCATTTTTATTTTTAATCATTTATAAAATTGTAAAACTTAAATTTAATTTATTTAACATATGTTTATAAATATGGGAAAAACTGCTATAAAAGTAAATCAATAACAGAAAAAAAGAGAAGTTTTTGAGACTAAAAAACTATCACTAACTAGTGGTTTTTTTTTTTTTTTTTTTTTTTTTGGCGATCAGTTAAATTTTAATTTTTTTTTGGTTTAACTTAAGTGT
>CAMWHH010000022.1 GCA_947174035.1 uncultured Mycoplasma sp.
TCTAAAAAAATATTTCTTTAGACACTCAATATATTAATCTACGAACATGAATACTAACAATACACTTTATAAAATTGAATCTAGGGGATATATTATATAAATTTTTGTTATATTTAATACATATTAAGTAATCTAATATAAGTAAGTTATTATAGTGCTACATTTTTTTGTTCCTTAATTTGACAAAATATTATTATAAAATGTTTTTTCAAAAAATTTAATATTATAATAGAAAAAATTTATATAGGAAATGTTATAAAACACCACACTATTGTTGTGATTTTTATATATTAAAGAAAAATATATATGATTCAATTAATCAAACAAGTATTAAAGTCTTTTAAACACTCTGTTTTATTATTAATAGGGTTGTTTTTTATTT
This sequence comes from uncultured Mycoplasma sp., assembly GCA_947174035.1. Lineage (GTDB taxonomy): Bacteria > Bacillota_I > Bacilli_A > Mycoplasmatales > Mycoplasmoidaceae > Malacoplasma. The sequence continues at coordinate 383 of CAMWHH010000022.1, forward strand.
CGTTTGCTATTGTTTATGCATCTTTTGCTTCTTTATATTTTTCTAGCAACATAAAGTATTCTTATACTTCTTTGGAAAATGAATCTAAAGGTAATGAAGCTATTTTAGAAGCAAATTCTACCAGTTTAAAAAATAATAATTTAGAATTTATAGGAATTGATGCTCTTAGTTTATATAATCCTAAAAAACAATTAGAAAGTGGCAAATATTTTGATAGTTTAGAAGATTATGCTAATGATTTAACATCTTTTGCATATGAACCAACAGATTTGTACCATTCTTCTTATCTTAAAGTTAACCAAAGCAACATTAAAAACTATATTTTTGCATATTATGTAGAAAGCGGTTTGAATGAATTCTTTCAAGGTAGTGGAATAAATGAAGCTGATTCTATGTACAAAGAAAGAGCAAGAGGTGTTTTGGTTTCGTATGGAAATTTACTAATTCCTTCTTCATCTGATAATTGAAGAGCATATGGTATTGATCTTTCTTCAACTGATTTACAATATCTTGTTTATGATATTGATCCATTAACAGGTAATACTAATTTATCTAGTGATACAGTTACTACAATGGGTTATTTTGATGATGGTATTTTAGAATCTAATATATCAGTAAGACTTGGAAATATAAAATATCCAAAAAATATAACTGCAGTTAATTACAAAGAAATACCTGAAACACTTGAAAGCAATAAGGGTTATCAATTGATTAATACTTTTAACAGTGAAAAAACACCTTTTTTCATTACTAAAGATTCTTGATGACCAACAATTGATTGGGATATGGGTGGTAAATCATTTGAAGATATTTTAAGTAAATTTCAAACTGTTCCTGAAACTATTGACACACCAGATGTTGCTAATATAATTTCTAGTTTATCTCAAAATAATGCTTATGATTCTTTTCCTTTACCTACTAAAAATATAGATTGAAATTTTGCTTCTTTAACTCCTTTGTATGAATATTTAAGAATATTAAGTGATAAAAGATATTTAACAAATGAAAAAAATTCTATATCAGGATACAAAGATTTTGTTTTTAGAATCCATTTGAATACAGATAAATTAACAGACTTACAAAAAGAAACTTTAGAGTATGTAAAAAATACTTATGGATTAAAAAAATATATTGATTTATCAAGTTTTATCTATTCTTTTAATGGCTCTTGAGTTAAACAAAAATTAATTGAATCCATGAAAAAGAATAATTTTGATACAGGTTGAGTAAACAACAATGTTAGATTTAATACACTAAGTTCATTATGAGATGCATATGGTGGTATTAGAGCTCTTTCTATTGTTCAAGAGTGAATTAGAAATTATTCAGAAAAAAAACTACAAGTAATTGATTATGAATTATCTAATTATGAACAAGAGTATTTATCAAAAAAAGTTCTTTCAAAAATTAATAATATTAGTTACAACGTTCAAGAATCTTATTCACTAGAAGATTATAAAAGTTTTTCATCTTTTTTAATTTCTAAAAAGGGTGGCAATTATGGGATGTCTAGTCAAGATGGTGATATTGATAAAGTTGTATTAACATCTGGATCTGATATTAGAAGTAGTTATCAATTTATTGGTGAAAAATATAATTATTTAGCAAATTCTGGAAAGGATGAAGACATTAGCAATGCCCTCATAGAAAATGTTAAGATTGGTGGTACTAGTCAACCAAAACTTGGTGGTCAATACTCTATTAATGAAAATGGTGAATATTTAATAAATTTAGTTCGTTATTTAAGTGACAGTTATTTTTCAAGTCTTCTTTCTCAAGGCGGAAATAATGATATAGCAAATACTGCACAAAATCTTGCTAAAAGTTTGGCAAACCAATTTGATAATTTTGGATATTTCAATGTAAATGATTACTATCATTTATTTTCTATAATTACTCCAGCAATTTATTACAATCAACCAAGTAATCAAGTAACTGTAGATGATTTTGCACCAAAAGATTTGTTTTCTTATAATGAACAAAACATTACTTTCTCTTTTAATGTCAAAGGATGTTTTACTCCTTCTTGATATGCAGGTCAATCTTTTTTAGCTTCTCCTTATGGGAATGCTGCTATTGTTAATAAAAAATGATTAGAAAGTAATAATAAGCAAAGTTTGCCAGTTGATTTATGATATGAAAGTTTAAAAATGAATTCTGAAGAGTTTTCCAACTGAAAAAAAGAAATCGATTCCAAGTATATTCTTACAATAAATTCAATTGATTTTTTAATTATTGGAACTGGAATGTCTTTTGAAAATTCATATCCAATAGTTTCACCACAAAATTTAATTCCTAACACTACAATTGAATCTGTTGTTTATGTTGATGACATTGGCTACAAAAGTTTACTGTTATCTAATTCACAAGCAGTTCAGTCTTATTACTATGCAATTAATTTCAAAAATAATTATGCAAATCTTGATGAAATTAATAATGTAGTTGGAAAATACATGAAAAAAGCTTACTCATCTTTTGATGTATCTGATTCAAGCAACTTATTAACTGCAAGAATTAGCTATCCTAACACTATTCAAAAATACATAGAATTAGCAACTACTATTTTAGTAATTGTTTTAGTTATTATTGGTGTTTATTTAGCTTATTTATTAATAAAAATTTATATTGAAAAAAATCAAGTTTCTTTAGCAATTGCAAAAGCTAATGGATTATCTACATTTAAAATTTCAGTAGCTTTATCAACATTTGGTTTTATTGTTTCAGTTATTTCTGGAACTATTGCATATTTATTAGCACTATTTTCACAAAGTTTATTTTTAAATATTCTTGATAATTATTGGTTTATCTCCATAATTCCTCATAACTTTTCTATCTTTGGATTATTAGGTGGTGCTCTATTAATATATTTTGCATTTTTCTTGTTTGTTTTAATTGGTGTTTGAAATACTTTTAGAAACCCAATAAATGAATTATTAACAAAATCTTCAGATTTAAAAATTAATAAATTATTGTATTTAATGAAAACAAGAAAAATTCCTATACCTGCATTAACTAAATTTAGAATTTCTTTATCTTTATCAAAGTTAACAAGATTTTTTCTATTTATAGTTTTATGTTCTGTTGGTTTATCAATAATTTCTGTTGGTGTTGCAATTCCAAGAAAATTTGAATTTTCTCAAAATGAAACACTTGAAAATAAAAAATATGATTATAGATACAATCTGCAAACACCGTCTGAACAAAGTGGACTTTACAAAATCCAAGATTATGCTGATTTAGGAATAACTGACAAAAAGAATGGAATCTATGATATTTATACATCATCAATGAACATCAGTATTATTAATCCATATACTGTTTTATTAAATGATAATCCAGATTATATGGCACTAAGAAATTTAGATGGAACTATCAAACTTTTTGATGGTGAAAAAAAATATTTTTCTAATTTCTTATTACCAAGTTATTCTGGAACACAACAATTTTCAACAGATTTAGATTTTTTTAGAAATGTTGTTGTATCTAAATGGTTAGTAGATTTTGAAATTTCTATTGCTGGTATTTATATTAATGCATGAAGTTATGTTAGCCAGTCTTTCCCAGGTGATTTGATTTCAAAAATTAATGCATTAAGTAACAATTTTGTTTCTAATATTTTAGAAGTTCCTGAATTAAAAAAAATTAATGATGAAAAAAACTACATTATTAAAAGAGGCAATGGTGATTATGTGATTAATGCTGAAGTAGTTATTGATTTATCAAACATCACACAAACTCAAACAATAAGATTTACTAATGACTTTTTATCATTTATTGGAATGGTTTATGGTGATAGAGAACTTAGTTCAAAGGATGCAAAGATTGCTTTTGGAATTGTTCCTTTTAGAGATTTGGATGAAACAACATCAATGACTGAAACTTATACATATTTGGACGTGACTTTAAATGATCCAAGTATTGCTATAGCACCACTTAGAAATAATGGAAAAAACAGATTAGTTGACATTAATCAACAAATTATTGGGCTAAAAAAAGATTCAAATTATGTGAAATTATTAGATGATAATAGTAATAGTTTAAATCATTTATTATTTGAATTTAATAATAATCAAGATGGCAATCAAATTTATCCTTTAATAATTAATCAAGGTGCTGCATATCAATACAACTTAGGTGTTGGCAGTGTAATTTCAGTTGATGTTAAAAATACATACGATAGATTTACAAAAAATATTTTGGGAATTGATTCAACTAAAAAAGTGAAATTTAAAGTAGTTGGTGTTTCAACTGATTCTTTTGGAGTTAATTTATATACAAGTCAAGCAAATTCAAATGAAATTCTAAAATTAAATTTTTCACAAGGTTCTACAATAGTTTCATCATCAACTTTAAAAGCCAAAGACGGAAATAAATTAATGAGTTCTTATCTAATTGGTGATAAATCTAAAATTGATACAAATAGTGGCGACTCTACTTTAATTAATGTTACAGAATATGATAACAATTATGTTCCGTTTAATGGTGTTTTTTCAAAGGAAGAAAATCCATTATTAGTTAATTCTTTAGTTTTAGAATGTATTTATGGAATTTGAGGCAACTTTGTTAACTTTAATGATTCTAACTTTAAATCACTTGTAGATACTTCTGGAATGGCTCCAGTTATCAATTCAGTATTACCTTATTCAACAGAAGAATTGGATTTGGTTAAGCAAAAATATAATTTATCTTTAGAAACAAGTAGAGAAGATTTAGTTGCAGCGATTGTTGAAAAATTAACTTTTAATGATTTATCTACATTATTTACTAATGTATTTGGTAAAACATCACTTGTTGCAATTGATACTTTTGAATATTTTTCAAGTACATTTGGAACATACTCAACTATTTTTGGAACATTATTAACTGTAGAAACATTATTAATTGCATTGTTTATACCTTTAATAATCATAATCATAATGATTATTAGCTCTGTTATGATGAATGATTTTAGAAAAATTATTGCAATTTTAAAAACATTAGGTTATTCAGACAGAGAAAATTTATTCTCAATTCTAGTGATTTTTATTCCAGTAATTCTAATTTCATTATTAATAGGTATAGGAATTTTAGCTTCATTATGTACTTTCTTTAATTTCTTAGTATTTAATCTATCTTCTATATACTTATCACCATCAATTGATTGACTAACTTATTTATTTGGGGTTATAGCTATTTTAGGTATTGTAGTAATAAACTTTATTTTTGTTGCTTTGTATTTAAAGAAACAAAATTTAAAAAATTCAATAACAGGATAAAAAAAAGATTGGTTTTCCAATCTTTTTTTATTTATCTTTTTAATTCTGGAAATCTTGAATGAATTTTTTCAACTGTATTAGGATCACTATGATAATGAAATAAAGTTTTGTTTTCGTTTAGTGCTTTAATTTTTTGCATATCTTCATTGTTTATTTCAAAATCAAAAATATCTATATTTTCTTGTAGTCTAGATTCAGTAACAGTTTTAGGAATCACAATAATATCTTGTTGTACTAAAGATCTTAAAATTATTTGAGGTACAGTTTTTTGATATTTGTTTGCTAGTTCTAATAGAACAGGATTTTTCATTATTTGGTCTGCTTGTCTACCTAAACTTGCTCATGATTGAACAGCCACTCCATATTTATTTGCTCATTCAATGTCAATTGTTCTTTGTCTTAATGGATGTAATTCAATTTGGTTAACAACTGGTTTAATTTCAACATTTAAGCAAAAATCAACCAATCTATCAGGTTCAAAATTAGATACACCAATTGCTCTAATTATTCCTTTTTTATATAAAACTTCTAATGCTTTTCATGAACCATAATAATCACCATATGGTTGATGAATTAAAACTAAATCAATGTAATTTGTTTGCAATTTTTTTAAAGACTTACTAATTGAAAACATCGTGTTGTTATATCCAAAATTAGAAACCCAAACTTTTGTTGTGATAAATATATCTTTTCTTTTTATATTGGTTTTTTGCAAAGCATTTCCTACAAATTCTTCATTAAAATAAGCTTGAGCAGTATCAATCATTCTATATCCATATTTATTAATTGCTAGATCTATTGTTTCTTCACATTTGTCTGGTTGTGCTTCATAAATTCCTAAACCAATAATGGGCATTTTCACCCCATTAGCTAAAATTTTATATTTCATTTCTAAACACCTTTTAATTTAAAATTATTTTAATTTTTTAATTTGAAAAAGTAAAAAATTTATTAAATTAGCAAAAAAGGTGTAAGAGTGCTAAAATTGTGATAGTATATATAATAGTTTATTTTTAAGTAATGAAATTTATATAAATATAGATAAGGAGAATAGCCTATGGCAGATAGTAATATTATTATTGGCATTGACCTTGGAACAACAAACTCGTGTGTTGCTGTAATGGAAAATGGAAAACCAAAAATTTTAGAAACACCTGAAGGTAAAAGAACTATTCCTTCAGTAGTTGCTTTTAAAGACAACGAAATAATTGTTGGTGATGTTGCAAAAAGACAAATGGTAACTAACAAAAATACAGTTGCATCTATTAAAAGATTAATGGGAACTGATAAAACAGTAGAAGTTAATGGAAAAAAATATAAACCAGAAGAAATTTCAGCTCAAATATTAAGTTATATTAAAAAATGTGCTGAAGAAAAATTAGGAAAAAAAATTAGCAAAGCTGTTATTACTGTTCCTGCCTATTTTAATGATGCAGAAAGAAATGCAACAAAAAATGCAGGGAAAATTGCAGGATTACAAGTAGAAAGAATTATTAACGAACCTACAGCTGCTGCTTTAGCTTATGGAATGGATAAGTCTTCAACTGAGCATAAAGTATTAGTTTATGACTTGGGTGGTGGAACTTTTGATGTTTCGATATTAGAAATTGCTGATGGTACTTTTGAAGTTTTATCAACATCAGGTGACAATCACTTAGGTGGAGATGACTGAGATCAAAAAATAATTGACTGAATTATTAGTGAAGTTAAAACTAAAGATAATGTTGATTTGTCAAAAGACAAAATGGCAATGCAAAGATTAAAAGATGCTGCTGAAAAAGCAAAAATTGATCTTTCAGGACTTAAAGAAGTAGATATTAGTTTACCTTTCATTGCTATGACTGACAATGGTCCTTTAAATGTTGATTTAAAATTAACAAGAGCTAAATTCGAAGATTTAACAAAAGATTTATTACAAAGAACAATTAAACCTGTTGATGATGCTTTAAAAGAAGCAAAGTTATCTGCAAGTGATATTCACAAAGTTTTATTAGTTGGTGGTTCAACAAGAATGCCAGCGGTTGAAGAACTTGTTAAAAGCAAATTAGGTAAAAATCCTGACAAAACAATAAACCCAGATGAAGTTGTAGCTGCAGGTGCTGCAATTCAAGGTGGTGTTTTGATGGGAGATGTAAAAGACATTTTATTATTGGATGTTACTCCTTTAACATTGAGTATTGAAACAATGGGTGGAGTTGCAACTCCTTTAATTAAAAGAAATTCAACTATTCCTATTTCAAAATCACAAATTTTCTCAACAGCTGCAGACAACCAACCAGCAGTCGATGTTCATGTATTACAAGGAGAAAGACAAATGGCTAGTGATAATAAATCACTTGGTAGATTTGTGCTTGATGGAATTGAACCAGCTCCTAGAGGAGTTCCTCAAATTGAAATTACATTTAACATTGATGCAAATGGTATTTTAAATGTAAAAGCAGTAGACAAAAAAACTAATAAAGAAGCTAACATTACAATCAAAGATTCAAGTGGTTTATCACAAGAAGAAATTGATAGAATGATTAAAGAAGCAGAAGAAAATAAAGAAAAAGATGCTAAATTAAAAGATCAACAAGAAACTAGATATAAAGCTGAATCTTTAATCAATATGTTTAAAAAATCTTTGGATGGTGAAGAAGGAAAGAAAGTTGATGCTAAACAAAGAGAAGAAGCAGAAAAAATGATTAATGAGTTTGAAACTCTTTTAAAAGAAGAAAAATGAGATGAGTTAAAAACAAAAATCAATCAATTTGAAGCAATGATGTCACAATTTTCACAAGCTGCTAAAAGTGCAGAAAATTCAAAACCAGAAGAAAACAAAGATTCTAAAGACAAAGAAGAATCAAAAAATTAATGAGAAAAAATTCCAATTAATTTTGGAATTTTTTTATTACCTTTAAAGC
>CAMWHH010000023.1 GCA_947174035.1 uncultured Mycoplasma sp.
TGATAAAACATAGAAAATTTAAATTTTCTATGTTTTTTTATTAAGTTTTTATTTTGTATTTTTATATTTTATTTTTTTTATTAATTATTCTAACACTTGATTAGTTAAAAATGCTCTGATTTTACCTTTTCAGTATGTATTTTTTCTTTATACATAAATGCCAAATTGGTTTTAAATTATTCAATTTTACAAACTTTTAATAAGTTATAAAATGCTATCTTTGTTTTGTATAATTTAGGTATGAAATTTATGTAAGTTAAGGAAATAATAATCTTATGAAAAAAATTTTAAATAAACCAGAAAATATATTAACTGAAATGGTAGAAGGATTTGTTCTTGCAAATCCTGATACAAAAAAAATTGGGGATTTACCAGTTATTGCAAGAAAAAACAAAGCAAAAAAAGTTGCCTTAATTAGTGGTGGTGGTAGTGGACACGAACCTTCACATGCAGGCTTTGTTGGTGAAGGGATGTTAGATGCCGCTGTTTGTGGTGAAATTTTTACATCACCAAGTGCTGATAAGGTTTATGAAGCAATTAAAGGAACTGATGCAGGAATGGGAACACTATTAATTATTAAAAACTATAGTGGTGATGTTATGAACTTTGAAATGGCTGCTGATATGGCCAGTGCTGAAGGTATTAAAGTTAAAAAAGTTATTGTAAATGATGATATTGCAGTAGAAAATTCTACTTGAACTGTTGGTAGAAGAGGAGTAGCTGGAACGATTTTTGTTCACAAAATTCTTGGAGCAGCAGCAGAAAAAGGGTATTCTTTAGATCAACTAGAAAAATTAGGAAATGAGTTAATTCCAAATATTAAAACAATTGGAATGGCAACAAAACCATGTTATGTTCCAACTTCAGGAAAACTAAGTTTTGAACTTAAAGATGATGAAATCGAAATGGGTGTTGGTATTCATGGTGAACCTGGAACTCATAAAGAAAAAGCAAAAACTGCTGATGAATATGTTGAATATATGACATCACAAATCTTAAAAGAAATTGACCTTAAAGCAAATGATGAAGTAGCTTTAATTGTAAACGGATTAGGTGATACAACATTAATTGAATTGTTTGTTGTAAACAACAAATTAAACAAAATTCTTTCACAAAAAAACATTAAAATTGTAAAAACATTTGTAGGAAATTACATGACTTCATTAGATATGGGTGGATTCTCAATATCTGTATGTAAATTAAATAGTACTTTTAAAGAACTACTTCAAAGTAAAGCAAACACACCTGCACTTAAACAATAAAAACATTAGGAGTTAATTATTATGAATCTTAGGATTATTGAGAATGTAGCAAATGAAGTAATTAAAAATAAAGACTACTTAACTGATTTAGATAGAGAAATCGGTGATGGTGATCATGGCGTTAATCTATCAAGAGGATTTGAAAAAGTTTTAGAATCAATTAATGATTTTAATGGAAAAACACCATCAGAAATAATGATGAAAATTGCTATGATTCTTATGTCAAATGTTGGTGGTGCTTCAGGTGCGATTTATAGTACAGCATTTATGAAAGCAGGACAATTTTTAAAAGATAAACCAGCAGAATTAACACCTGAATTAATTTCAGAAACTTGAAAACAAATGATTGAAGGAATACAAACAAGAGGTAATTCAAAATTAGGAGAAAAAACATTATTAGATGTACAAATTCCTGCTTTTGAAGCATATACTTCATCAATAAAATCAGGTAAAAGTTTAAAAGATGCTTTTGGTGAAGCAACAAAAGCTGCTGAAAAAGCTATGAATGACACAAAAAATATTATTGCTACAAAAGGTAGAGCAGCATATTTAGGTGAAAGATCAAAAGGACATATTGATCCAGGTTCAGCTTCTTCATATTTAATTATCAAAACAATTTATGAATCAATCAATTAATAGGGAGTGTAAATAAATGGTAGGAATAGTTGTTGTTTCTCATAACAAAAAATTAGCAGACGAAGTTATTAATTTTGTTAATGAAATGAAAAGATTTGATTTTCCATTATTAAGTGCTGGTGGAACACAGGATGGTAGATTTGGTTCAGATCCTATGAATATCAAAGAAATTATAGAAAAAGCATATGTTGATGAAGGTGTTATTATTTTTGGAGATATTGGTTCTTCAATTCTTAACACACAAATGGCTATTGACTTTTTAGATGATAAATTTGATAAATCAAAAGTTATTATTGCTAATGCACCAATTGTAGAAGGAACATTAGTTGCTGTTTCTACAAACTCAGATGATAAAAATTCAATGAAAAGAATTTTGGATGAATTAGAACAATTAAAAAATTTTAGTAAAGTTTAAAAACAAAAATACATACATATTTTTAAATAAATAATTTAACTGTAGATTTGATTATTTTAAAAATTGCTTTAAAAAATAATCACTTCTACAGTTTTTATATTTTGATTTTTAATTATATTTGTGACTTAATTTTTGAAAGTATTCTTTTTTTTTTTTTTTTTTTGATTAGTCTTATAATTAAATTCCACAATATTTTATGTGAGGTAAAAATTATATGAAAAAATTTAAGAGCTTAAAACTTTTCCTTCTTGGTGCTCTAGCAGCTGGTGCAGCAATAGCTACTCCTGTACTTGTAACAGCTTGTGGATCATCAAATAGTGATGCTGGTACAGTTAACACTAATACAAATGTTAGCTTGGTTGAATATAATGCTAAACAAACTAAGAAAACAGCTAATCAAACACAAAATTCTAATGTTACTTTAAAAGCAGATGCTGTTTCAAGTGATGAAGAAATAGCTTTAGATCCAAATCGAAGTGAAGATGCTTTAAACAAAGCAAATCAAACATTTAAAAACTTAAGTAAAGATAAATTACAACAAGATTTTGATAAAGTTTTAACAAAATTTTATAACATCTATGAGTTTGAATATGAATTCCAAAATGGTGATAGTGAAACTGAAATTGATGCTGAACTTTTAAAAGTAACAGTTGATGAAATTAATAGTGATTTAACTGTTAAAGTTACTGCACAATTTAAAGTTGAAACTGAAACAGAAGATGAAAAAACAGATAAAGAAGATAAAAAAGTAGAAATGATTAATCAACAAAAAACTTTTACTATATCTCCAATGTTTGCTACTAATCAAGAAATTCAATTTTTAACTTCAGTTTTAGAAGAAGCTAAAAATCAAGAGTCTAAAGAGGGTGGATTTGAATTAGATGTAGAAGATTTATATGAACTTTATGTTGGTGATAAAAAAGACAACGAAAAAAGTATTTTTGAAGAAGTTGAAGCATTTACAACTGATTCAAAATTGGGTGGTTTATTAGGATATAAAATCAAGTTAAATGATTTAAAATATGAACCTGAAAATTCTTCACAAGACTCTACTAACTCTAATGATCAAAAACAAAATAACAATAGTTCATCAATAACAGGTGATACTGAATTATTTGCACCTAGTTTTAGTGTTAGAGAATATTTTAAACCTAATGAACAATTAGTTGAAGGAATAGATTTTAGTTTTGATTATGCTAAACTTTCTCAAAAAACTGAAGATGAAATAAAAGCATTAACAAAAGATAATATAAATGATATTTTTGTAAACATTAATGAACAACAAAAGAATCAAATTTCTAGTGTTGCTTTTGAAGATGATGCAGTTAATAACGCAATTAATTTAACTATAGAAGTTGCTCAACAAAGTAGTCCAACAACACCTACTGAAACTGATACAAATTCAGGTGATACTACTGGTGGTTCTGAAACTGAAGGTACTAGTACAGGGGATGCAACAGATCAAACAGAAGATTCAACAGCAGAAGGTGAAACAAGTACAACTCAAACAGTTAGTGTTCTTTTACAAATTAATAAACTATGATTAAAAGTTAATAACACTCAAACAAATTAAAAAAGAAATAATGTAAAAAAAATACAGCACTGAAATGCTGTATTTTTTTTCTGAAATTTTAATTAAAAGACGCCATACACAAAAGATATTGCTTAGTGCTGCTATATCTCTATCCTGACACGATTCACCTCTGATGTTATGACGTCATAATTAATTATAATTATTAACTTGAAAATTACAAGTAAAAATTTTATAATACAAAATTTTTTATTTGTAAAATTACTATTTTGAAATAAAAATAATAAAAGTCTTTCTTAGAATAAATATTAAACTTATATACCTATTTTTTAATTATCACTTTAATGTGAAGTGTGATAATATTAAATTCATTGAGGAATAAGATTAACAATGTCATCAAGAGATTATTATGAAATTTTAGGTGTCAGTAAAGATGCTACTGAAGATCAAATAAAATCTGCTTTTAGAAAAAAAGCTATGCAATATCACCCTGACAGAAACAAAGAACCAGGTGCTGAAGAAAAATTTAAAGAAGTAAATCAGGCATATGAAGTTTTATCTGATCCACAAAAAAGAAGGAATTATGATCAATTTGGACCTGATGGTGTTGAAGGTTCTTTTGGTGGTGCTGGGTTTAATCCATTTGATATATTTAACCAATTCTTTGGTGGTGCTGGTAGAAGTGGCGGAGTTCACTTTGAAGAGAGTTTTGATGGAGGATTTGAAGATATTTTCACAAGTTTTTTTACTGGAGGCAGTAGAAAATCAAATTTTGGTCGTCAAAAAGAAACTAACTTAATCATTTCTATTTCTTTAACTTTTGTTGAATCAGTTGTTGGTGTTAAAAAAACAATTGAATACAAAATTGAAAAAGATTGTAAAACTTGTGGTGGTACTGGTTCTGATAATTCAGAAAATTCCATTGTTACTTGTGATAAGTGTAATGGAAGCGGAGTAGAGATTACTCAAAAAAGAACAATTATGGGTATTATTCAATCTCAAAGTGTATGTAGTAGATGTCATGGTGAAGGTAAACAAATTCTTAGAAAGTGTGATACTTGTAAAGGCAAAAAAGTCCAAGAAGAAAGAATGGAAATTGATGTAGAAATTCCAGGTGGAGTTACAAATGATGAACATTTAAAAGTTTCTGGTAAAGGATCAGTAATAGATGGAAAAACTGGTGATTTATACATTAACATTAAAGTTCATCCTAGTAAAATCTTTAGTCGCAAAGGTAATGATATTTATGTTATTTTAAAAGTAGATCCAATTTTAGCCATTGTTGGTGGGGAAGCAACCATACCAACACCTTATGGTATGAAATCAATTAAGTTAAAACCCGGAACAAAAAGTGGAGATATTATTACAGTACCTTCACATGGAGTAAAAACATCAAAAAGATTTGGTAGTAATGGTGATTTATTTGCAGTTGTTGAATACACTTCTCCTAAAAAGTTTAATCAAGCAGATTTAAAAATATTATCTAAATTTGCACAAGAAACAAATGAAGAAATTGAAAAGTATTTAAAAGAAGCTAAAAAGGAAATGGGGTAATTTTTTATGTTTAAATTTAATGATAAGAATAAAAATAATGGTGATCAAAACCAAAAAAATGAAAAAAATAACGTTGAAAATAACAAAAAACCTGAATCTAATTTTAATGATGATTTAAAACATTCTGATCAAAAAAAAGAAACACAAGCAAATCAAACAAAACCTGAAGAAAATTCAAAAAAGGTTGAAAATAATTTTGATAAACATGGTAATGAAGATAAAACAAATAAATTAGATTTAAAAAAACTAAATCAAGAAATTGAAAATTTAAAAAGAGAAAATAAAACTAAACAAGAAAGAATTATAGCTTTAGAAAATCAAATAAAAAGTTTAAATGATTCTTTTAAAAGTGAGGTAATTAAAAAGGCTCAAGAAGCCCAAACAAAACTTGATCAGAAAATTAAAGAATATCAAAATAAGTATGAACAAGAAATAAAGCATAATAAGAAATATGCATTAAAAAATCCTGCCATTGAATTAATTGATATTATTTCGAATTTTGATATTGCTGTTAATTCAAAAGCACCAAGTCCTGAAATAGAAAATTATTTAAAAGGATTCCAAATGTTTGCTAATATGTTCAAAAACTTTTTATCTCAAAACGGAATTAATGAAATTATTGTTAATGTAAATGATGATTTTAATGCTGAAATTATGCAAGCTTTTGAAACTGAAAAAAGAAATGGCGTTGATCCAAATAAAGTTTTAAAAGTTGTTAAAAAAGGCTATAAACTACATGATATAGTAATTGTTCCAACAACTGTAATTGTTTCAGAATAAAAAAATAATGATTAAATTAATCATTATTTTTTTTCTATCAAATTACAACTCTTTTATTTTCTGGTAAATACATTTTATCAGTTGAAACAACATTGAATGTATCATATCATTGTTTGAAATTTCTAGGTTGCATATTTGCTCTTCAATAAGTTGGTGCATGTACATCAATTGTTAATAATAAAGCTTCATATTCTTTTCTTGATTTTTGAGCTCAAACTCTTGCATAGTTTTTAAAGAAATTTTCATAATCCGGATTTGTTTGCTCTCTTTCAAGCGTTTGTAAAGAAGCAGCCATTCCTCCAAGATCTGCAATATTTTCAGAAACAACTAATTCACCATTTACTTTTCCATCACCTAATGGAAGACCATCGAATTGTTCTATCATCTCAGTTGTTTTTTCTTTAAATTTAGTGTAATCATTTTCTTTTCATCAATTGTTTAAGTTACCATTTTCATCACATTGAGCACCATTATTATCAAATGCATGTGAAATTTCATGACCAATAACTGTACCAATTCCGCCAAAGTTTTCTGATTTAGATTGATTTAATGAATAGAATGGTGCTTGTAAAATTGCAGCAGGGAAAGTAATGTCATTTACAGTAGGATTATAACAAGCATTAACTAAATGACCTGGCATCATTCATAAAGATGTATCAACTGGTTTATATAATAATGAGTTTTCATAATTTCTTTTTGAAATACCAATACTTTTAATAATTTCGTATAAATTGTCTTTTGGATTAAATTTAATTCATTTATAAACTTCTGAAAGATTATCTGGGTAACCAATTTTAATTTTCATTTTGTTTAGTTTTAAAATTGCTTTTTCTTTTGTTTCTTGAGACAATCATTGGTTTTCACTTAGTCTTTCTTTATATGATTGAACTAAACCATGAACCATATTAATTACATCAGCTTTTGCTTTTTCACCAAAATATTTTTTTCCATAATATATTCCGACTGCTTCTGAAAATAAAGAACCTGCAGCAAATTTAAATGCATATTTTTTTATTTTGTAAGCTTCTTTTGTTCCAACCAAGAATCTACTAAAAATTCCGCTTTTAATTCTAAGGTCATCACATAAGTGTTCAGATCCATCTAAAATAAAGTTAACAATTGATCAAGATAAATAAGATGAGTAATTTTGTTCATTAAATAACAAATTAAATTCTTTTAAAAATCTTTTATCAAATGCAATAATTTTATTTGGAACTTTTTGATAAATCTTTTCAACTATATTTTTAAAATCTACAGGTTTTAAAAAACTTTCTGCTTCTTTGAAATCAAAGGGATTATAGTTTTTAGTATAGTCAGCTCATTCTAGTTGTGATTTAACTCTTCTTGCAATCATTTCATCAAAAAATAATGTTTGTTCAATTAGTTTATCAATTTTTGCTTGATCATTAAAAAAATAAGGAAGAATAGTTTTTGCCATTTCTTTTCAAATTTTTAATAAATTTTCCTTTGAAGGATTGTTTTCTTCATAATATGTAGTGTCTGGTAAAATAGTTTTTGGTCCCAAAATTACAAGGGCGTGTTTTTCTGTTGCTTTCATATCAACATCCACTCCAAATCTAAAAGGTAGTGGGAATAAATTTTCATAGAAATAAAAAAAGTTTTGATTAAATTTTTCTAATGTATTATATTTTTCAATTTTTTCTACATATGAAGAAAGTATGTGTGAAACTTCTTCAGGCTTTTTTCTGTTTCTAATAATAATGTTATAAATTCCAACAGCAAATTTAACAAATTTACATTCAATTGAAAAAGGATCTTTTGATAATTTTTCAAAATCATTCATTAATGTTTTTTCAACTTTTATTGATAAATCTCTAAAACCTCCAACTGATGGCAAATCATTAGGAATTTCTTTTTTTGCTAGTTCATCATGATTTACAAATTCATATAAATCGTCTTGAAT
>CAMWHH010000024.1 GCA_947174035.1 uncultured Mycoplasma sp.
CTAGAGAAGTTCCTTTAATACCTTTTTTTGTTAAATTTAAAAAATCATTTTCTAAATCTTTTTTTTCTAAATCAATTGAGTTATTTTCATTAATATTATTTTGTTTTTTATATATATCTCAATTTGGTCTAATAGTTAAAGTTATTATTTCATCATATGTTTTAAACTGATCAAATCAAACATATAAACAAACTGTATTATTAGCATCATAACTTTGCAAAAAGCAATTATTAAAATTTTCTAAGAAATTTTTTTCCTTGTAAAAAACAGCAGAAATCTTTTTTACCTTTAAATATTTTTCTAAACTATTTTTGTAATTATTCAAAGGACTTAAAAAATTAACTTTTTCTGATGTTACAAAATTACAATCTTTTAAAACTTGGATTTGACTTAATTTATTGTTGCTTGCAAATTCAAAAATATGATTTCACAAACTTTTTATAATATTTTTTAAAACCTTATTCTTTTTATCAACAAAGTCTAAACGATCACTTTCTTTAAAATTCATTTCAAAATGATAAATCAATGATTCTTTTAAAATTTTACTATTAACTAAATCACGATCAATTATGTTGTATTTAAAAAATAAAGTTAAATTATTTTCAGGTTCATAGTAATAATAAATGTAACGTATTAAATTATCATAAGAGTTAATAATTTCATATATTGAATAATCAGAAGTTGAATCAAAATCAATTGATCTTAATAAACTACAATCTGAGTTTATTTTAGTATTTATTTCAGATGACAATGGTAAATCAATATTTATCAATTGATAATTATTTATTTCAAATCATTTAAAAATACTTTTTTTAAGTTCTTGATCATAATCAACAGTTTGTTTAAAAGTTAAACTAGGAATATAAACTTTTGGTTTGTTTGCATTCATATTTTTTTATTTTGCTTCTCTCATATGTGGAAACAACAAAACATCTCTAATTGTTGTTTTTCCTGTAAACAACATAACAAGACGATCTATTCCAATTCCTAAACCACCTGTTGGTGGAAGTCCATATTCTAAAGATTCAATAAAATCTATATCCATTTCCACAGCTTCATCATTTCCTAGTGATTTTTCCTTTACTTGAGATTCAAATCTTTCAAATTGATCAATGGGATCATTTAATTCAGAAAAAGCATTAACATATTCTTTTGTATTAATAAACAATTCAAAACGTTTAGTAAATCCAGGATTTTTATAATCTTTTTTAGAAAGTGGTGAAACATCAATTGGGTGACCATATACAAAAGTTGGTTGAATACATTTAACTTCACAAAATTCTTCAAAAAATAAATTAATGATATGACCAATTGATGATTGATGTTTTTCAAATTCAATATGGTGTTTTTTAGCAAGTTCTTGTGCCTCTTTATCAGTTTTTACTTTTCAAAAATCTACTCCAGTTTCTTGTTTAATAAAATCAACAATGTGAATTTTTTTAAATTTTTGCATTATTTTTATTTCTTTATCACCAATTTTAATTGTTGGTTTTTTTAATGTTTTTGCTACACATTTAAACAAATTTTCAGTTAAATTCATCATGTATTCCATATTTTCATAAGCAGCATAAACTTCCATGCTAGTAAATTCAGGGTTATGAGTTGAATCCATTCCTTCATTTCTAAAAATTCTACCAATTTCATAAACTTTATCAAAACCACCAACAATTAATTTTTTTAAAGGTAATTCAGTAGCAATTCTTAAATAAAAATTTCTTTCTAAAGTGTTATGAAACGTAACAAAAGGTCTTGCATTAGCACCACCTAAAATTGGATGTAATACAGGTGTTTCAACTTCTAAGTAGCCTTGTGAATCCATAAAATTACGAATAATTTTAATAATTCTTATTCTATCCACAAAAGTTTGCATTGAATCTTTGTTAACAATTAAATCAACATATCTATGTCTAGCTCTTAATTCTTCATCTTCTAATCCATGTCATTTTTCAGGAAGTGGTTTTAAAGCTTTTGAAATAATTTTTAGTTTTTTAACATCTAAAGTTAATTGCCCTTTTTTTGTTCTAAAAGGTGTTCCATAAATTTCTACAATGTCACCTATATCTAATGTTTTGTTAAAATAGTCCAACATTGATTTACTAACTTTATTTTTATTTACATAAAATTGTGTATCACCATAAAAGTCTCTAACTACTCCAAAAGTTTGTCTCAATGCAATAACTCTTCCAGCTAAACGAATATTTTTTTTATGATTATGAGTTTTTAATTTTTTAAAAGTTTGATTGAACTCACCAATATTCATTGTTCTTTGTACTTTTTCAACTTGATAAGGATCTTGATTGTTTTCTTGTAAATTTTTTAATTTTTCTCTTCTAATTAGTTCTTGATCATTAAACTTTCTTTCCATTTTAAAAACTCCTTTATTTTTTAGCAATATTATTATTTTAATAAACCAAAATTATTTATGTTTAAAAATATTAGTTTTTACAATTTAGTATTTTTTTAAACAACAACAAATCTTGATTTGTAGTAATTTTAAAATTCAGTATATTTCCTTTTACTATATCTATTTTTTTGTTAAAAATTAATGCCATTCCACAAAAATCATTTGTTTTATTTAACAATTCATTAATGTTTTTTTTGTTGAAATAAATTTCATTAAAAATTGAAAATTTTGCAGCCTGTGGTGTTTGTTCTAAAAACACTTTTTTTCTATCTAAAATTTTTTCAATTTTTTTGCCACATTCTACTATTGCTACACTATCAGAAGAAAATAAACCGGTACTAGTTACTTCACATTCATTTTCAAGTAATTTTAAAATGTTGTTTTTTATAATTTCATTTGAAACTAAAGGTCTTGCAGCATCATGTGATATAACCAAATCATCAGGTTCAATTTTAAAATCATTTTTTAGTGATTTTAAACCATTTATTAATGAATCATGTCTAGACTCACCACCTGACACAATTTTTACTTTATTTTCAAAATTAAATTTATTAATAAATTTTTGAACATGATTTTGAAAATTTGAATTAACAACCAAAATAATTGTGTCTATTTCTTTAACTTTAAAAAATGTAATTAGCGAATAAAAAAAGATTGGAAATTTATTAACACTAATAAATTGTTTAGGTAGGTTATGATTTAATCTTGTGCCATATCCACTTGCTAATAAAATAGCAAAAATTCTTTGTTTTTTATTAATCATAAATTAAATTTCTTTAACTGCAATACCTGCTGCTTTTGTAACATCATATCCTGGAAAATTATATCTTGTAGTTATTCCTCTATTTTCCACATCAATGTAATATGGATTTGTTTTGATTAAATCAACACCACCATATGCATAATCTATTCCATTTCTTGTAGTAAATTCATATGCTCCTCAATAGATACCTACAACATAAAATTCATTATCTTTTTCAGAAACTAACATACTGCCAGATGCACCACCACCCAAGCTTCCACCACCTATAATAAGTTGGTTAGCAACATTTCTGTATCACAAAAATAAATCATCTTTTGTTTCTTGTTTAACATAACTAATCGAAGAAACCAAAGGCATAGGTCCTTGAGGATTATCAAAACTTGCATACTTACTTATTTGATTTTCATAATTCAAACTAATAAAGTTATTATTAGAGTTCAATTTAATTTCATCAAGACCTAATCAAGCAACATTTAAATTAGGTTTTCAAATTTGATATTCTTCTGGAAATCCAGCTAAATAAAAAGTACTATTGTAATCAATAGTAGAACTACTACTAAATGTTGTTGGGTTATTGTCGTATGTTTCAAGAAATTGCTTTACTGTTGTTCCGTTTTGGTTTTTTTCGTCTAAAACTCAACTAAAATCAACTTTAATAATTGCAAAATCTATAGCAGGATTTTCTATAACTTTTTTAGTATATGGATTAATATATTCATTCTCATTAGTGGCATTTTTTAACAAATCGTTTCCTGTAGCTGTATAAACAATTTCAGGTTTTTGAATTGTATGATTTTCAGAAAATAAAGTAATATAAGGATCATCATAATTTTTAGGTGTAGGATATTCATATAAATAATTAATATCACCATTATCTTTTTTTAAAAGACTAGAAACTTGATCATCACTAACAAAATTAAAAGAAAAATTGACAAAATCATAGTTTTCTAATTTTTTTGATCCGCCCCAATCAGTTTCTTGATATCTTTCAACATCACTATTTAGTGAATTTAAATTATTAATAACATGAATATTTGTTGCTAAATAATATGTAAAAGAACTTGAATCATCTTTTGCATAAATTCAACCCGTACCAAATTCAAACTTATCTGATTCGCCTTCAGTTTCAGGATTTATTCTCATTCTTAATGAAAATGTTCTTTGTGAAATTCATTTTAAACCATCAGAATAATTCTCATTAATATAACTTCCTAAAGTATTATATTTTTCCCAAATGCTTATATTATTCATTACTGAAGTACTAGCAGAACAACTTGATAAAGTAAATGGAATTACAGCAAAAAATAATCCCAAAAATATTTTTCTTATTTTTTTAATTTTCATTTGTTAACCAATATATCTTTATAAATTATATAATCAATATTTATAAACCAAGACTTAAATTAATTATGAAATTGAAAATAAAAATTTTTAAAAATATAAATTATTATTCAAAACTAAAAACTACTTCTATTGTTGATAATGTTTTATTGCTTGAAAATGAAAAACAGTGAAGAGAATTTTTTAGTCAAAACACTGAGAGAAAAAACAATAAAAATCCAAATCAAAATTTTATTACTAAAAGGATTCTAAAAAATATAAAAGGATTTGAATTAATTATTGAAAAAATAAATTTTAATAAAAATATTAATAAAGGATATTTTTTAGATTATTCCTCTTTTGTTAGTATTTTTCTATATTTTGAAAATGAAAACGATATTTTAAATTATGTCATAGATACATGTGAAGCAAGAGGAGATAAAAAAGTTAACAATTTCAATGAAGCAATAAATTATTTAGCAAGTGAAAATGTAACAATTGCTAATGTTATAGATTTAGAAATTGAAGAAATTGAATGAAAAAAATTCAAAGAAGAGTTTGAAAATTTAATTAAAAAAAATAATTAAAAACTAAATTTCTTAGTTTTTAATTAGTAATCTTTATTTTTTTAAAAACTATAATTACTTTGCTTTTTTAAATTCTTGATATTCTTTTTCATTCATTCCGTGTTTTTTTGCTGCTAACACATTTATTAATTTGTAAAACAAAATAATAACAGGGGAAAGAAAACTAAACACATTAGCTATTGCTACTGCTAATCCAAACGAGAAATCATTTCCTGCAGTCACATCTTTTGAAACATTATAAAAACCTGTAATTCAAAAACAAGCTGAACTTACTGCTAATAATCCAAAAAGTCATACATTAACATTAACCGTGCTTTTACTTTTAAAACATCTAATAATTTCAGGAAAACTAAAAAAAGCAATTCCTATAGCTCCAATATAACCTAAAACTTGCATAAATATATCCATAACAAACTTTTCCTCCAAAACATTCTCATAAGATAATACAATAAATCTTAAATTTTTTTGATTTATATAAATTTAATAAAGGATACAAAAAATTTATTTTTATAAATTTCAAAAAAATAAACCCAGGTTATAACTTGGGTTTAAGATTAAATAATTCCAAAAAGTCCATCAGCTAAAACTTTTTGAATTTTAACTTTATAAATTTTATTTTCTAAAGGATATTCAGATTCAACAAATACTCTGCAATATTCTGAACTATATCCACTATAATATTTGTCATTTGGATTTTTGTGTTCAAAAATTACTTCCAATTCTTGGTTTATTTTTGATTTTAATATTGAAAATTTGTTCGCAAAATTTAAAGCTGCTATATTTTTAAATCTTTCTTTTTTTGTAGCATCATGAATGTCTTTATAATTTGAAGATTTTGTTCCAACTCTTTTTGAATAAGGAAAAATATGCATATCAAAGAATTTTATTTTTTTCAAAAAATTAATTGATTCTAAATGATCAGCTTTATTTTCTGAAGGAAAACCAACAATGTAATCAGTTGTAAATAATGTGTTTGGATTGATAGTTCTAATCTTATTAATTAATTGTTCATATTCAGTTACTGTATATCTTCGATTCATTTTTGCTAAAACACTATCAGATCCAGACTGTAAACAGATGTGTCAGTGTTGACAAAATCTTTTTGGATTACTTGCTATTAAATTTACTATTTTGTCATTTATCTGAAAAGGCTCAACAGACGAAACTCTAACTCTAAAATCTTTTTTAATTTGATTTATAGCAAATAACAAATCAAAAAAATTATTTTTATCTTTATCTAAAAAACCAGCAGTATTAACACCAGTTAAAACAATTTCTTTAAAACCCTCATCAACAAGAGTCTCAATTTCATTAATGATGGTTTGTAAGTCATTTGATCTTTGTCTTCCTCTTGAAAAAGGAATAATACAATATGAGCACATAAAATTACATCCATCTTGAATTTTAATAAATGCTCTTGTGTTTTCTTTAAAACTAATACTTTCATTTTTTTCAAAAGTTTTTTCTTTTAATAAATTTTCAATTTTTAAAATTTTTTCTTTATTTTTTGAGTAGTTTAAAAGTAAGTCATAGATACTGTATTTAAACTTATTTCCAATTTGAATATCTATTTTCAATTCTTTCATTAAATCTTTATTAATTTGAGACATACATCCAGCCACTACAACAATACCATTTTTATTGGTTCTAGAAGCTTTTCTGATGTATAGTTTTGATTTTGAATCAGCTTTGTTTGTAACTGAACAAGTATTAATAATATAAACATCAGCTTTAGAATCAAAAGGGACTTCAACTAATCCATTTAAAAGTAAATCATTTCTAATTACATTTGATTCAAAAAGATTAACTTTACAACCTAAAGTATGAATTGCAAAAGTATTAATTTTTTGTAATTGAGTTTGACTCTGATTCAAGTTTTTCATTAGCATAATCCTTTGATAATAACAAATCACTACCGCCACGTTTAATTGATAAATCTACTTTGGTTTTTAGTTTGCTAAGTGCATCAATTGCTACATCAATTAAAGTTAAAACCATTTCTAAAGCAATTACAATGTATAAATAACCATTTCTAAAAAAATCAACACTTTTGGTACTGCTATTTACTAGTAATAGGAATGACCCTAAAAAAAGCATAACTATTGCAATAAAAATATTTATGAATAACATATAAACACTTCATTTATACAAAGTTATACTTTTTTTTGAAATATGCATTCCAACTAAAATAAAGTAATTTTTTTTAAAAATAGCAAAAGCAGTTGCAATCCCTAAACTAATGATTAGAAAAATAATACAAGGAATATATAAAACTGGTCAATTAAATTCTATATTTTCACTTTGACTAACTAAAATTGTAGTTAAAACAATTCCAAATATAAAACTAACATTAGCGATTTGCAATAAATGATTAAGAATATTATTTCTCACAAAAAAACCTTTCTATCAAAATTGAAGCTAAATAAATTGCTGCAGTTTCTGATTTTAAAATTGTATTAGTTAATTTTAAAAATGAACACTTTTTTTGCAATTCTAATATTTCTTTTTCACTAAATCCACCTTCTGGGCCAATTATAAAAGAAACTTTATTTATGCTATTTTTGTTTTTATCTTTTTTTATTTTATCTCATTCACTGCAATTTTGTTTCTCATAAGCTAAAAAATTATTTTCATAATTATCAAGTTCAATTACTAAGTCTTTAAAAATCATTGGTTTACAAATAATTAAATCAGATTGTCGATTACACTGTTTTTTTGATTCTAAAATTATTTTGTTTAATCGGTCAAAATTTAAAGTGTAATTTTTTTGTGAATAATCAAAATAAATTGGAACTATTTTTTTTATATTTAGTTCATTTAATTTTTGAACTGCTAATTCAAAATTATGTTTTTTTATAACGCCTAAAAAACATGTAATATCATAAGGATAATTAAAACTAGAATTACTAATTACATTTATAATCCTAGTTTTAATTCGATTTAGATTTAAAATTTCAACAGTAAATAAATTATTGTATTGATCAATACATTTA
>CAMWHH010000025.1 GCA_947174035.1 uncultured Mycoplasma sp.
AAATTGATCATTAATTTTTCTAACTAAAATATTTGGTTCCATCATATAGTGATAATCAACATTAGTTGTTTTTAATCTCATAAATTCAGTTGAAAAAGTTTTATCATCAAATCTTTTAGTAGCTAGTAAAATTGGTTCTTGTTTTAATATTTGTTGAATTTGACAATTAGATTCATATTCAATTGCTTTTTCCACATTAGTAATTGAGTTAATGTTTTTAATTTCAACTCTTGTTCCAAATTCTTTTGACCCAATTAAATTAACTGAAATATTCACATCTACTCTTAAAGAACCTTCTTCCATTTTTGCATCAGAAATTTGATTAAAAGTTAAAATTCTTCTCAATTGTTTTAAAAACAATCCAGCTTCTTGTGCAGATTTAATACAAGGTTTAGTAACAATTTCAATCAAAGGCATTCCTGAACGATTGTAATCTAATAGAATCTTATTATTTTCACCTTTAAATTGTTTTGCTGTGTCTTCTTCTAAGTGTATTCTTTCAACATCAATAAAATGATTGTCATTAATTTTGATTTTTCCGTTTTTACCTATTGGATGAAATTGTTGAGTAATTTGAAATCCCTTTGGTAAATCTTGAAAAAAATAATTTTTTCTATCAAAAGATATATTTTTTTCAATTGTCATATTTAATGCTTTTGCTAAAACAATTGCTTTTTCCACACACTTTTTATTAGGTGATGGCATAATCCCAGGGTGTCCTAAATCAATTGGAGAAATATTAGTATTTTCTTTATCGTTATGAGAACTTTTAGAAGGAGAAAACATTTTTGATTTTGAATTTAAAGCAACATGAACTTCAATTCCAATTACAGTTTCAAAATTATTTTTCATTATTTTTCACCCTTAATTAATTTATCAATCATGTTAGTAAATGCAACTAGTTTTGCATCTGAATTTATTTTTCCCATAACATTAATTCCAATTGGCATATTTTGAATTTTTCCCATTGGAATTGTAAAAGATGGAAATCCTCCAAAATTAGCAATTTGTAAATAATTATCTGCTTCTGTACTTTTGAATTTATTTTCTTTTACATCTTTTACTTTTGGAGCTATTGATCCAGCTCCTGGCATTACTATAAAATCATATTTTTTAAAAATGTCATTGATTTTTTCTACAATTAGTCTTCTTATTTTTTTGCACTTTAACAAAATGTCTTCATTTTCCTTTAAAGTTACATAAGAACCTAAAACAAACCTTCTTTTTAATTCTTTACCAAAACTTTTTGATCTAACATCAATAATTTTTTCTTCAAATGTTTTCCCAGTTCCTTTTTTACCAAAAGGAACACCTGTAATATTTTGATAACAGCTTACAGCTTCTGAATAACTTAAAATTTCATAAACAACTGGAATTAAGTGTAATAAATCAACTGGATATGTTTCTTTATGAATAATTGAATTTTTCCCAATTTTTTCAATTGTATTTAAAAACAATTTTTTTTCTTCTTGATTTAATAAATCTACAATATTTGAAAAATATACAATTTTAGCTTTTTTATCAAAATTATTAATATTTTGATAAAAATCTATTTTTGTTATTTGACTAGTAAAATCTTTTTTATCATGTTGGTTTATCACATCCATTACAATTGCAACATCTGCTACTGAATTTGCAAATACCCCAACATGATCAATTGAAGGAGAATAAGGAAAAACACCAAATCTAGACACTAATCCATAACTTGGTTTATAACCATATATACCCAAAAAACTTGCCGGCATTCTAATTGAATCTCCAGTATCAGTTCCAAGTGCAAAAGCAACTATTTTTTTTGCAACTAAAACAGCACTACCACTTGATGAACCACCAGCAATTCTAGATTCATCTATAGGATTTAAAACATCACCATAAGCACTAAATAAACCAGTACCTCCTAATCCAAATTCATCAAGATTTGTTTTACAAATTGGAATAGCTCCAGCATCATCTAATAATTTAATAACACTAGCAGAATAAGGACTTTTATAATTTTCAAAAAAAAGCGATCCTCCAGTTGTTATAGTATCCCTAACATTAATGTTGTCTTTCACAGCATACAAAATTTTATTCAAATTAGAACTTGGATTATTTTTAACATACTGATAGTTTTTTACCAAACTTAAAAAAGCATTTAGTTTTTTATTCTTATTTAACTGATCTAAAGTATCTTCATAATATTTTTTAAAATTACTATCATTGTTTTTTATTTCTTTTTGAATACTTAAAATTTCACTCATACTAAACCTTTATAAATCTATTTTCTTTTTCTGGAGCTAAATCAAGCAATTCTTCAACATTATCAAATTCTTCAACTTCATCTTCTCTAAAATCATTTGAAATGATGATATCTGGATAATCCATTGGTTCAATATTAGATAAATCAATAGATTTTACTTTTTCAATTTTTTCAACAGAACTTTCAATCAAAGATGAAATTAATTTTGCTTCTTCATCTGAAATTTCTAGCATCAAATTCTTTGAAATTTCTTTTGTTATTTTATCTGTTAACTTAATCATTTATAACTCCTTATTAGTCCACATAAAATGGTATTTTATAATCTTCACTCAACTCTTTACGATAATCCCAATTAATAATTGGTGAAATCACAACATACACAGGATAAATAATAATAAAATTAAAAGCAATCATTGGAATAAAAATAGTAAATCTAATTAAAAATCAATTGTCATATCCTAAAGTACTTAAATCTGCATCAAAAGACGGCATTAATAAAACATTAATTAAAACTTCTGTTGTTAAAGCACACATTAAAATTAAACACATATTGTTAAAATAACTTTTAACTGGTTTTTTATTAGGTTTAATATCTTCATTTTTTCTGAAAGTAATTTGGCTTTTTCACTTCCTATATTTGTTTGAAAAAAGGCAAAGAATTCATATACCTATAATTAATAAAATTGTAAATCCACCAAAAATAGTAATAAGTAAATCAGATGGTATGATTTCTGGATTAAAAGGCAGGATCGAATGTGTAAATCCACCTTCATTTTGTTTTATTAAAAAAATGAATAAACTTGTAAAAAAGAAAGTTAGTCCAGAAATCAAAGTAGCTACTGTTGCATATCAAGTTTTATTTTGTTTTCAAAAAGAAAAAATTGTTCTAATTAAACCAGCCATTAAACCATAAGCCATTGCAGAAATGAAATAACCATAATGAAAAATTCCTGCAGTCATTAGAATTGAAAGTAAATCAGTTAAAGCACCTATAAAAGTACCTATAAAAGGTCCAAACATAAGTCCACCAATTTTTATTAATATTCCCTCAATTGTCACTCTACTACCTGGAAATGCTCTAAATAAAACAGAAAAAGCATTTGATGTAACAAAGGTCAATAATAATAAAACTGCAACTGATAAAGCAATAACCATTGCAATGTTTGCAATACCTTGAATTGAAGGTCTAGGGAAAATGTAATATCTTTTTTTAAATCTAAAAAAGAAATAAACTTTTTTTAAAGATGCTACAACAGTAGTTACTATAAAAAAAGCTAAAAAAACTAGAATAGCTGAAGTTGGTTCAAACATTTACTAATCCCATTAACTGTTCTGATAAAGTTTTTCATATTTTCCCTATATTTTAATAGAATAATTTTAACAAAAAAAGATTTTATAAATTAGTAATATTGCTAAATTTATAAATATAGTACTTAAAAGAATAATTAATTTTTATCACTTAATTGGTTTTTTATTTGCTTTAATTAATTGTTCATTAATCTTTTTAAAAATTTGTTTATTTTCTAAATTAATTCGGTAACTAAAAGGAGAAGGATGTGAAGTTTCAAAAACTTTTAAATAATTAAATAAAAGTGGTTTTAGACTAATTGCTTTATTACCCATCAATAAATAAATTATATGTTGATTCTTTATGCTCAAATATAAAATTAAGTTATTAGTAAAAGTTTCTCATCCCTTTTCAGCATGAGACAAACTCAGATTACTTTCAACAGTTAAAATTCTATTTAATAGCAATACATTTTGACTAGCAATATCTGATAAATCATAATTTGTTCTATTAATATTAAAATCTTTTTTTATTTCTTTAAATAAATTTGATAAAGATTTTGGCTGAATATTTAATTTTGTTGAAAAAGCCAAACCATCTGCCATATTAGGAGTCTGATAAGGATCTTGTCCAATTATGACTAAATTTGTGTCTTCAAGTTCAAAAAAAGTAAAAGCATTAAAAATATTATCTGGTTTAGGAAAAATGACTTTATTTTGGTACTCTTTTTCTAAAAAAACATTTAATTTAATAAAATATTCTTTTTTAAATTCATTATTAAAAAACGGTAATCAACTTTTTTTAACTCTACTTAAATATTTTTGTAAAAACATCAATAAACCTGCAAATGTTTAATTTCAATTTTCATAAAGAGTAATTTGATTTAAGTATTTGTCTTTAATATTATTAACTTTTTCAGCGTCGTAACTATCACTTTTTATTAAATCAGAAACAACTTGTACTGATTCACTAGTAGAATTAATATTTATTTTTTTATTTTCATCATTAAAAGAAAATATAGGAATAAGTCTTTCATTTTTCAAGTATTCAGTTCATAAAATATCTTGGTGATTATTTTCTTGATCTGTGTTGTTTTGATTTTTACTTTCATTTTGGGAAGTGTCATTTTGGTTTTTCTTTTCAATAACTTTTTCTTCAGAATAAGATAATGTTAAAGAAAAATTAAAATTTAAAACTAATCACATATTTTCTTTAATATTTTCAACATTAAAATCTTTTTCTGATGATCAAGATCCAGTTTTTTTAATCATATTTATTAAATCTTCTTTACTTGATTGACCTTGATTAACATTATCATTTGCTGCATTTCAATATCCAAATTGAAAACCTATTTGAAAATTATTTGTAGATGTGTATGTATATTTGCCAGATTCTTTTTTATCATCATCTCAAGTTCAAACTAATTTACTTGCATTTGAATCTTGTTCTGTTGTACCTGTTGTATCATCGCTACTTGAAGTAGAAGATACTTGTGGAAAAAAACTTTCTGATGGATTAGTTACTTTTGTTTTAATGGCAGTAACACCAAATCTAATTGTTTCTTTTCCTTTTGATAAAACATTTGCTCAACTATAAACGAATTGTTCTAGTAAATTATCATTGTCACTTTTAATAATAGGATGGTTTTTTAAACTAGTTATATCTCCACCAGAAAAATCCATATTATATAAATCAGATAAACTAATTGTGTAGTTTAATAAAGGAAACATAAAATCATTTCATGAATGAGAAGAATAAGAATAACTTAATGGATCTTCATCTTGATTAATAGTTGAAATTAAAGAAGAACCACTTGAAAAACCAAAATTATTAAATTTAAAACCTTTGAAAATACCATTATATCCAGCAGGAATAATTTTTTCTTCTCCATCTTTTCCATCTTCTCCATTTTGTTCTATTGTAACTGTAGTATTGTCATCATAATTTGAATCTACATTAGCATAGATACCAAATAGATTTGTTGCAGTTGATGCACAAGAAGACATTGTTAATGTTCCAAAAGCTACAGCAGAGCCACTCAATAATAATTTAATAAATTTACGTTTCATTTTTCCTCTAACCCCTAAAATCTAATTAATTATAAATTAATAAGATTAGCATTTACTATTTTTCTTTTTCTAAATAAGTACTATGCTCTTTATCAAATGTAAAAAAACAACTTCCTGTTGCGCCATTTCTGTTTTTTGACAAAATAAATTCAACATCCACTAAAAAATTTTTTTGAGAGTTTTCTAAAAAAACATCATCTTTATTTTGTTCTTCTTCATTATTAACATAAGTCAAAAAACAAACCATATCAGCATCTTGTTCGATAGAACCTGATTCTCTTAAGTCAGAAAGCATTGGTCTAGCATTTGGCCCACCTCGTCTTTCTTCAATTCTTCTTGAAAGCTGAGCAATTGAAATAAGAGGAACTTGAAATTGTCTAGCCAGTTTTTTTAATGTTCTAGAAATTTCAGCAACTTCTTGTTGTCTGTTCATTCCCATTGTATTTTTTGAATTAACTTTTAATAATTGTAAATAATCAATTACTACAAGTCTTATTTTTTTACTATTTGAAATTTGTTTTAACTTTGATTGAATATCTATTAAAGTTAAATTACTAGAATCATCAATGTAAATTGGTAATGATTTTAAAATATTTGATCCCATGTGAAGTGAAGCTTGTTCAGTCTGATTAAGACTTTTTTTCATTGGATTAACATTACTTGTAATAGCTAACATTTTTTGACAAATTTGCTCTTTTCCCATTTCTATAGAAAACATTAAAACAGCTTCTTCTTTTGCTTTTAAATCTTCATTAGAATTTTTTTCATTTTTTGATTTTAAAATTTTTGCAACCGAAATTAAAAAATTAATTGCTAAAGTTGTTTTTCCAACACCTGGTCTTGCAGCTAAAATAACTAAATCACCATTTTTAAAACCATTAGTTAAATAATCAAGGTTTTCATATCCAGATCTTATTCCATCAAAATCTGTATTTTGTTCTCTAATCTGAATTAATTTTTTATTAAAATCATCAATAATTTTGCTAATTCCTTCAATTTCCTGACTTTTTTTAGAACCTGCAATGTCAGCAAATTCTTTTTCTAATTCTCAAAGTTTTTCCTGTGCATTAATTAAATCTAAATCAGTAGTTTTTAAAGTATTAGAAAACTCATTAATTTTTCTTTTAATAGAAGCATTTTTAATGATTTCAATATATTGTAAAATACTTTGCTCATATGAATAGTCAGTAGAAATTGTTTCTAAATAACTTTCAAAATGATAAAAATCCAAAGACTTGCTTTCAGTATTTTTTATGTAATCTAATATTGAAAAAAAACTAATTTCTTTATTGTTTTCTCTAAACAATGATGCAATTCTAAAAATGACTCTATTTTCCATTTCCAAAAAATCAGAAGGTGAAAGATGCAAAAATATTTCATCAATCTCTTTGTCATTATTAATAACAGCTGATATGATGATTTTTTCTATTTCTTTTATATATTCATTATCTGTTTCTAAAAAAATAGCATCTTTATTCATAGCATTTAAATTATATTTCAAATAAAAAAACAACTCTTTTAAAGTTGTTTTTTTGTTTACTTTCTAATTGCTGGTCCAGCAGGAGGTGGAGGAGGCGGAGTTTGATCTTTTAAAGGAACTTGACGATTTAATATATTTTGAATAGTTAAAGCAATTTTAAATTTGCTAATAACTCATTGAGTTATTTTTTCTTCCAAAATTATATCTTTGATTTCATCAAATCTTTCTTTATTGTTTAAAAATTCATTTACAGAGTTGTTTGTAGTTCTGTAATATTGATCTAAATATTTTTTCGCATCATCATCACTAACTTGAATTTTATTTTCATTTGATAATACTTTAAAAATAAGACCTTTTTGAATTAGTTTTTTTGCTAAATCTTCACATTGAGAATCATTTAAATTCTTCATTGATTCTTTTAATTTATTTTTAAAAGATTGCACTTCTGAAGCATCAAAATTAAACTCAAATAAGCTAACCAAATATTTCATTACTTCATTAAAAGCATTTTCTTTAATAATGATGTGGTCAATTTGATTTCTAATAAAATTATCTGATGCATCTTTGTAAACTGATTTTATTTTTTGTACATGTACATCTAACATTTTAGGATCAGCAAAAAGTTGTTCAATAATAAACTGTTTATTATAATCAATACGAAATTTTTGTTTTGCTGTAGATTTAAAAGTAATCATAATTTATTTTTACCTTCTTTATATTAATTTAAAATATACAAATTCAATTATATATACTAAATATGTATAACAC
>CAMWHH010000026.1 GCA_947174035.1 uncultured Mycoplasma sp.
ATACAAATTTAATATTTTAATTATTTTATTTATTCTATTAGTTATAAAAAAATTATTTTCTAAAAATTAAAAATTTTTCTTAATTTTAAATTTTTTTTAATCATATAAATCTATTTTTTACAAAATAATGTTTTTTATTAACTTTTATTTACTCCTACATAGTAAAATTTTGTTAATAATTTTGGAGATGCTAGAAATGACATTTATATTTGATCACCCTTTAATTAAAGATAAATTAACAAGAATGAGAAAAAAAGAAACAGAGTCTACTAAGTTTAGAGATAATTTAAAAGAAATTACTCAACTAATGGCTTATGAAGTTACTAAAAATTTTGAATTAGATAGAATTGAAATCGAAACACCAATAACTAAAATGCTAGGATATAAATTAAAAGAAAAAATTGTTCTGATTCCAATTTTAAGAGCAGGACTTGGAATGGTAGATGGACTAAAAGATTTAATTCCAACAGCTAGTATTGGTCACATTGGTATTTATAGAGATGAAGAAACATCTAAACCAAAAGAATACTATTGTAAAATGCCTGAAAATTTAAAAAATGGTAATGCTATTATTTTAGATCCTATGCTAGCAACTGGTGGTAGTGCTAGTAAAGCAATTGAAATTATTAAAGGATACCAACCAAAATCAATTTCTTTAATTTGTTTAGTGGGAGCACCAGAAGGTTTAAAAGTTATTGAATCTAATCACAAAGACGTAAATATTTACATTGCACAATTAGATGAAAAATTAAATGATAAGTTTTACATTGTTCCAGGTTTAGGAGATGCTGGAGATAGAATTTTTGGAACAAAGTAATTTGTGAATTAAAAAAAATAAAAAGTTAGTTTAAATTTCTTGGACTAACTTTTTATTTTTTAATTTTTGCTTTTAAATCGTTTTTAAATGATTTAATTTTGTCATCTGTTGGTTTGCCAGGAACTTTATGGTGGTGACGACATTTAACTGTGTATGTTTCAAAATTACCAATTTGAACTACAGGTTCATCATAATGACTAGGTTTATCATTAACAATTCTTTGTGTAATTGATCCAGGTGCTCCACAATCTGTACAAATTGCTGAAAGTTTTTGAACATATTCAGCACAACACGCTATTTTTGCAGTCACTGGAAATGGTTCATTTTTAAAATTTTTATCTAACGCTGAAACGTATACAATGTATCCACTATCTGCTAGTGTTTCACAAACTTCAACAATTGCTTCATCAGCAAATTGTGCTTCATCAATTGCTATCACATGAGGATTTACTTCTAAAGACAATATTTTGTCAAATATTTCATAAGGATGATCAAATTCTAAAGAATTCATTTTTCTACCATCTCTAGATTTGATTTCATTTTTTGATCTTGTATCAATTTTTGGTTTAAATACTTGATAAATTACATCAGCATAATCTAATCTTTTAAGTTTTCTTAAAAGTTCTTCTGATTTACCAGCAAACATAGGACCACAAATTAATTCAATTCAACCTCTTTCTTTTCCAAATGCATTATTTTTCATATTATTTCTTGCTCCTAAACATTAAATTTGAAAGTACAAATATCACCATCTTCAACTATATAGTCTTTTCCTGCAAGTTTCATTTTCCCTTGTTTTTTTACTTCTTCTTCACTTTTTAGTTCAATCAAGTCTTTGTACTTAATAATTTCAGCTTTTATAAATCCTTTTTGAAAGTCTGAATGAATTATTCCAGCGCATTCAGGTGCTGTCATTCCTTTTTTAAATTCTCAAGCCCTTACTTCTTTTTTTCCATATGTAAAATATGTTTGTAAATTTAATTTTTCATAAGCTTTTAAAATTAATTTATTTAAACCTATTTCAGATAATCCAACCATTTCTAAAAAGTTTAATTTATCTTCATCATCACCAAGTTTTGATAAATCTTCTTCTAATTTAATTGCAAGAGGAACAATATTTTCTTCACCTACTTTTTCTTTTAATTTTTGGTATTCAATATTTTTACTTAAATTTAATAAATCAGATTCAGAAACATTAGCTACATAAATTACTGGTTTTAAAGTAAGTAAAGAATAACTTTTAATTACTTGTTTTTCTTTTTCATTTAAATCAACTGTATTAGCTAATTTTTCTTTCGTTAAAGCTGCTAGAATTTTCTCACAAACTTCTTTTTCTAAAAATGCATCCTTATCTCCAGATTGTGCTTTTTTAGAAATTCTTTGTAATCTGTTATTAATTACATCAATATCAGCAAAAATTAATTCTAAATTGATTATTTCTAAATCTCTGATAGCATCTATTGAACTATTAACATGAGTAATGTCACTATTTTCAAAACACCTAACAACATGACAAATTGCACCAACTTCTCTGATGTTGTTTAAAAACTTGTTACCTAAACCTTCACCTTTGCTAGCACCTTTAACTAGTCCTGCAATATCAACAAACTTAAAAGTATTGGGAACAATTTTTTCTGGACTAATTAACTTTGCTAAATTTTGTAATCTTTGGTCAGGTACATTAACTATTCCTACATTTGGTTCAATAGTTGCAAATGGATAATTAGCAGCTTCAACTGAAGAATTGGTAATAGCATTAAATAATGTTGATTTTCCTACATTGGGTAATCCAACAATCCCTGTTGATAAACTCATAAAATCTCCTAATTTTCAAAATAAAATAAATGAATCAATGATTCATTTATTAAATTTATTTTCTAATTTATTTATGCTTTATTTAAAGAACCAAATAAAGTTATTTTTTCTAAAATTTTAGATTTAATTGCTTCATATCCAGGTTTTAATAATTTTCTTGGATCAAATCCTTTTTTAGCTTTATCTAAATCTTTTTTGTCTTCGATATATTTTCTTACAGCTTCTTGAAAAGCAACTTGACATTCAGTGTTTACATTAATTTTTACAACACCTAATTCAATTGCTTTTTTAATTTGTTCATCTGGAATACCAGTACCACCATGTAAAGTCACACCAATATCTCCAATTACTGAACTGATTTCTGATAATCTTTCAAAGTTTAATCCTTTTCAATTGTCAGGGTATAAACCATGAATATTACCAATTCCAGCTGCTAAAACAGTAATAGGTAATTGAGAAATTTTTTTGCATTCTTCAATGTCTGCTAATTCTCCACTACCAATAACACCATCTTCTTCTCCACCAATTGTTCCAACTTCTGCTTCTAAACTAATATCTCTATTACCAATTATTTTTAGAAGTTGTTCAACTTTTTGATAGTTTTGTTCAAAAGGTTCATGTGAACCATCAAACATAACTGAACTAAAACCTGCTTCAATAGCTTGAATACAAGCATCATAAGAACCATGATCTAAGTGCATAACTACTGGTACAGTTATTTTTAAATTTTCAATCATGGCTGCTGTCATCGCTGCAACTGTTTTATAACCACATTGATATTTTGCAGCACCTTCAGATAAACCAATAATAATTGGAGTGTTAGTTTCTTGTGCAGTTGTTAATATTGCTTTTGTTCATTCCAAGTTGTTTGTGTTGATGTGAGCAATTGCATAATTTCCTTTTTTTGCATCTGCTAGCATTTTTTTCATACTAACAAAAGGATAATCTACTTTTGTAATCATAATATTTCTCCTTAAAAACCAAATCAAAATTATTAATCTTCAGAATCATCTTCGATTTCTTCAGATTCATCATCTACTTCTATTTCAAAACTTTCATCTTCATCATCTTCATCATCAGAATCATCATCACTGTCTTTTTCAATACTTGAAGAAGATTTAATTTCTTCTTCTACTACAATATCATCATCTTCAGAAACAATAATAGCTGAGTCAAGGTTTTTTCCAGAATCTTCATCAATATATTCATCAATTTCTGTTTCTTCTTCAACTTTTGATACAGGCGGAATGTATCCATCAATGTCATTTTCATAGTATTCATCTAACCCAAACATTGAAGATGTGATTTTATTGATTTCTGATAAAGTAAAATATTCTCTTAATGATCATCTTTGTTTTCCTAAAGATATGAATCTAATATCTTGTAGTAATTCAATGTAAAGATCACTAGCATAATCTTTGATTGATTTATCTTTTTTTAATAAATCATTAAAAAGTTCTTTGAATGTAAATGGTGTGTTACCAAACTTTTCTTTTGCATATTCATAAGTTATTTCAATTAAATGTTTGCTCATAAATTTATGGTTTTCCTTTTAAATCTTTTAAATTATACTAATTAATTAAACTTTTATTAATCAATATTATTTTATTGTTTTCTTTTTTGTTGTCTTTAAATGACAAAATTTTTTCAGATGGAAATCTAAAAACTTCTTTTTTTGCAGAATCATAAATATTTATCATGTTTTTTTCGCCTTCATAATAAATTTGTTTTTTCTTTTTTTCTATAACATCAAATAAGTATTTAGCATCAATACTAATGTTTTTAGCTTTTTTCTTAATTTCTTCTAAAGTGTAAGAATTAAAATTTACCGCATAAATATCACCCATATTGTTAAATCCATCAATAAATGTATTTAATATTTTGTCATTTAAAGATTTCAAAGATCATAAAAAAGAAGAAAGATTACTATCATTTAGATATATATAAGTTTTTTCAATATTAACTTTTTTTTCAAAAACTATTCATTCATAAAAATCATAAAAATAAACATTGTTTCTTTTTTCATAAAAAACATTTTTTATTTCTTTTAATCTTTCAAATATTTTTATTAAGCTTCATTCATAGATATAAGTGTTTTTATTTGCATAAATATCATCATGCATATAAAACCTTCCTAGCAAGAAACTTTCAATATAGTTAATGGCTGTTTTTGTAAAACAAACATCATTGTCTAACAAAACTGATCTTTCAACCAAAAAATCAATATCAATAGTAGAAAAACAAGTTCCAATATAATAAGAATCTCTTAGTAAATAGTCAATTCTATCAACATCCAAATTTGAAGAAATTAGTCTACTTATTCATTCTTGTTTGCACTCTCCAGTATAAACATTTATTAAACTATCAGGATTTACTTTGTTTTGTTTCAATAAATGATAAATTTGAAGGTTTGGGTTTTTAATTATTTCCATTCCCATTTTTTCATGATTGATGTTAGAAATTTTTTCAAAGACATGACTAAAAGGCCCATGACCAATGTCATGAAGCATTGCAGCTAATAAAAACAACTTTCTATCATTTTTTGAAATTTGATTAATGAAATGTTTAGCAAACTTTTTTGCAACACAAAAAGTACCCAAACAATGGCTATATCTATTTTGTGTAGCAGATGGAAAAATTTTAAAACTTATTCCTAATTGCTTTATTTCTAAAAGTCTAGTCATTTCAAAACTAAAAGCAAAATCTGCTAATCATTTATCATTTGAAAAATTAATTTCTTTATGAATAGGATCTTTAATGTAATAATTAAGTTTTTTCTTAAAAATTTCATTATTTTTATTTTTTTGTTCTGCTATTTCTTTCATTTATTTTTCCTTTTTATCTAGAAAACTTTTAATGTTTTCAATAACTTTGTTTTTTCCTAAAATATAAATAATTTTAGCTAATTCAGGTCCATGACTTTTGTGTGATGAAAAAACTCTGATTGGCATAAATAATTCTTTCCCACTTTTTTTTGTTTGGGTTTTAACACTATCAATAATTGAGATTATTTCATTAATATTTCAATTTGGTAATTCATTAATTTTTTTCAAGAAAAGTTTAACAATTTCTTTTGTTTTAGTATCTGATAAGAAAGGGTGTTTTTTTAAAATTTGTGAAAACTTTTCAGGTTTAAAAAATGTTTCTTCAATTAGTTCATTAAGTTGTTTAGCATATGAAATTTGATTTTTAAAAAGAAGGATAATTTCATTTTCTTTGTTTTTCAAAAAATTTAAATCCAAAGTAATAAATGATTTAGAAAAGGAAACAAAAGCAGTGTCTGACATTCTTTTAAAATGTTCAGAAGAAATTCATTCCATTTTTTTAAAATCAAATGTTGTTGGTGATTTACTAACTTTATTGATGTCAAAATTTCTAATTGCATCAGATAAACTAAAAATTTCTTTATTATCTTCAGTTGACATCCCTAATAAATACATAAAATTAACAATTGCTTCTGGTGAAAAACCCATGTTTTTATAATCTTCAATAAACTGTTTTAACCCCATATTTCTTTTAGAAAGTTTTTTTCCAGTTTCATCAATGATTACTGACAAATGACCATAAATAATATTTTCGTTTATTTTCAATGCTTCATTAATACCAATTTGGTAAGGAGTATTAGATAGGTGTTCTTCACCTCTAATAACATGACTAATCATCATATCATTATCATCAATAACAACAGCAAAATTGTATGTTGGGATTCCATTTGATTTTAAAATTACAGGATCTGTTAATGCACTTGTTGGAACACACATTTTTCCTCTAACAATATCATTTCATTCAATGTTTCTGTTATCCTCAGTTTTGAATCTAATTGAAAAAGGAACTTTATTTTTTAATTTTTCTTCTATCTTTTCTTCTGTTAGTTTTAAACAAGCTCTGTTGTATTTTGGAGTTGAACCTTCTTTCAAAGATTTCTTTCTATTTTTTTCAAGAGTTTCAGATGAACAAAAGCATCTA
Source organism: uncultured Mycoplasma sp. (assembly GCA_947174035.1). GTDB lineage: Bacteria > Bacillota_I > Bacilli_A > Mycoplasmatales > Mycoplasmoidaceae > Malacoplasma. The sequence goes on from CAMWHH010000026.1 coordinate 6,599, forward strand.
TAAGCTTTTTTTTCTTTTAATAACAAATAAGCTTTTTCTCTATAAATTTGTAATCTTTCACTTTGAATGTATGGACCATAATTTCCAGGATTTAATGGTGATTCATCAGGAAAAATTTTTAATCATTTTAAATTTAGTAATTGAGAGTCAACACCATTTTCAACATTTCTTTCAATGTCAGTATCTTCAATTCTAACTATAAAATCACCATTATTTTTTTTTGCAAATAAATAATTAAATAGTGCAGTTCTAGCACCACCAATATGAAATAATCCAGTTGGAGAAGGGGCATATCTTGTTCTAATTATTGTTGTAGGTCTTTTCATAATTTTTTTATTTTTCTTAGTCTGATAGGATTGAAAAAAATGTTCCACCAGATCCACTTAAAAATATTTCCTTGTTGTTTTCTTTTTTTAATTTTTTAAATTCTACAAGTAAGTCTTTGTATAAATTGAAAGAACTTATTTGTAAGTCATTTTTATATCTTTTGTTTCTAATAATTTTAAAATACAAAAACCGATTTAGATAATAATTTTTCTTATTCAAAGTGTTGTTGTCAAAATAATTAAATACTTCTTTACTACTACACCTAATGTTGTTAAAAAATAATTTAACTTTTATTTCTTTTTTTAAATTTATTTTTTTTACTTTTTCACCATATCCAAAAACTTTAGCACATTCATATTGTTTTATAAAAAACATTAAATCACTACTGATTTTTAAAATTATTTTTTTTAATTTCTTAGTCATTTTTATTTTTTTGTTTTTTAGCAAAAATAAAAATAAACAAGCTGCATTAGATGATCCTGAACCTAATCCAGAAAATAAAGGTAATTTTTTTATTACTGTTATTTTAAAAAACATATTTTTTTCAATAATTTTATTTTCTTTAAGTAAATTGATTGCTTTTGTAAAAATACAATCACCTAAGAATAGTCTTTTATTGTTTTCAAAGTCATGATATGATATTTCATTTTTATTGCTATTGTTAAAATCAATAGTAACCTCATCAAATAAAGAATCTTTTACTAAATAAAACAAACTAACTATTTT
>CAMWHH010000027.1 GCA_947174035.1 uncultured Mycoplasma sp.
ATTTTTAATATTATCACATTTTAATATTTATTAATACACATTTAAAAATAAAATGGTTATTATGAACAAGTCACAAATAAAAAAAATTTATTCAGTTATAAAAAAAGAAATTCAAAAAGAATTTGATAATGAAAATTTTTATACTAATTTTGTTCAAAATTCATCATTTTTTAAATTTGAAAACCAAAATGTTTTTTTAATTGTTGAAAATGAATTTATAAAAGAAGTTTTAAATAATGATTATAAACAAATCTTTGAAGAATATTTTTCAAGTAAAACAAACTCTAATTTAAATGTTTTTTTTATTACTAAAGAAGAAAAAGATATAAAAAAAGAACTAGATTTAAACTCATCAAAAATTAAAAAGAGTAATATCACACTAAATAAAAATTTAACATTTGACGATTATACTGTTGGAATTTTTAACAAAGATGCATATAAAGCTGCAAATTTTATTTTTGAAGGAAATAACAGTTGAAAAACACTTTTAATATATGCAAATACAGGTTTAGGTAAAACTCATTTTTTACATGCAATTGGTAATAAATATGAAAGTTTATTTCCAGAAAAGAATATTTTATATATTCAAACTGAAGACTTTTTAGAAAAAATTTATCGTTCAATTTCTGAGGGTGGAACAAAAATAGAAGAATTCAAAAATAGTTTTAATGATGTTGACCTTTTGTTAATTGATGATATTCAATTTTTAAATAATAAAGAAAAGCTAAATGAAATCTTTTTTAATATTTTCAACAAACTAAATTCAAACAATAAATTAATTATAATGACATCTGATAAATTACCTAGTAGTTTAAAAATTGATGACAGAATGATTTCAAGATTTAATTCTGGTTTAAACATAAAAATTAATAAACCTGATGTGGACTCAATTAAAAAAATAGTTATTAACAAAATTAAAAAAAGTAACATAAAAAATACTTTTTCACTACCAGCCATTGAATACATTGCTTTTAGATTTAATAATGACATTAGATCACTTGAAGGAATTTTAAATAAAATATATTTCTTTTTATTAGGAAATATAAATGGAAATGAAATAATAAATGAAAAAAAAATAAAAGAAATTATAGATTTAGATAGTGAAAATAGTATTACAGATTTTACAAAGCAAATAAATCCAGAAATAGTAATTGAAACTGTTTGTTTATCATATGGAGTAAATAAGTCTGCTGTAACTTCAAAAAAAAGAAATAAAGAATTTTCATTTGTAAGAAAAGTTTGTATGTATATATTAAGAGAAAAACTAAATCTTTCATACAACGAAATTGGATCATTTTTTTCGAATAGAAATCATGCTACTGTAATAGAGTCAATTAGAGATATTGAAGAGAGAAAAAACAAAGATAAAGATCTTTCGGTTTTTTTAGAAAATATATCTAATAAATTTTAGTTTCCAACATTCCAACAATTTAAACAACCATAATAAAAATAAATAAAATAAATTTATTAATATATAAATATTTAAAATAAAATAACTTTAAATTATTTGTTTGGTTTTTTATGAAAATTATTGTTAATAAAAAAAAGATATTTGAATCTGTTAAAATTTGTAATTCTATTTCTGATAATTTAAATTCATCACCTAATTTTTTGGGTACATTAATTGAAGTTGAAAATTCTAAACTTAAATTTACGTCTTCTAATGGTTTAATTTCTATCAAATCTATTATTGAAAAAGATGAATCTTTAAACATTATAAGTAATGGAAAAGTTTTAGTAAAAACTAAAACTCTGTTTAATGTTTTATCAAAATTAAAAAACGAAATGATTAATTTAGAAAGAATAGATAATTCAGTTTTAAAGATAAAAACAGACTATTTTGATTCTAATATTAATATTTTAGATGAGGAAAAATACCCTAATATAAATTTTGATTTTAGTGGATGAACTGAAATTGATATTCCTGCTATTGTATTTAAAAAAACCATTACAAAAATAAAACACGCAGCTAATTTAAATAAAGAAAAAATTAATATAATGAGTGGAGTTTGTTTCATTTCTAACAAAGAAAACAAAACATTAGAAGTTGTTGCTACTGACAGTTACAAATTAGCGTTTTATAAATTTGAAAGCAATTTAGAAAATTTTAAATTTGTAATTGGAATAGACTTAATTGATCTTTTTGGTGAAATTCTTGAGCATGACAAAAATGTAAAAATTTATATTTCTGATAATAACGTTATTTTTAAAATTAAAGATTTTTTAATTGCTTCAAAAACAATTGAAGGTGAATTTCCAAACATTTCTAGAATACTTTCACTACCAAAAACAAAAAAAGCTATCATTTCTAAAAAAACTTTATTAGATGCTCTTGAAAGAGGACTGGTTTTTTCACCAATGGATAAAAAAGCCGCAGCAAAATTGATTTTTAATCCAGAAAAAATTGAAATTTCTTTTAATAGTTCAGAATTAGGGAACTCAAAAGAAGAAATTGTTTGTAAAAGTAATGTTTCAAATCCAACTGAAATTCTTTTAAATGCTACTTTTTTAATTTCATTACTAAAAGTTTTTGACAATGATGAAATTTATTTTGAATTTGAAGATGGTTTAAAACCTGTAACTTTAAGAGATAAAAAAGAAGAAAATTTTATGCAAATTTTGATACCTATAAGAAATTAAAAAAACTAAAAAAAGATTTTTTTAAAAAATAGATGTTTTTGTCATTTTTTTGTTTAAAGTGCAAAATAAAGTATTAAAAATTTGATTTTTAGGCATGTTATATATTTTAAATATTTAATTTTTTATATTTTTTAATATTAAAATATATAATTTTATATATTATGTTCTTTCATTTTGAAAGGAAAAAATGATAAAAATATTTATTAAAACACCTTACATAAAATTATCTCAATTTTTAAAATTCAGTGGAATTATAGAAAATGGATCAGAATCTAAAAAATTTTTAGAAATAAGTAATGTAATGGTTGATGGAATACCTGAAAAAAGAAGAAACAGAAAATTATATGATGGTTCAAAAATTTCAGTAAATAACAATAATTATTTGATTATTAAGGAGAATGGTGCCAATGAATAAAGAAACAAAAACTAAAAAAAATACTTATTCAGCTTCAAATATTAAAATCCTTGAAGGATTAGAAGCAGTAAGAAAAAGACCAGGAATGTATATTGGTTCAACTGATGTTAAAGGTTTACATCATATGGTTTGAGAAATTGTTGATAACTCAATCGATGAAGCAATGACAGGAAATGCTACAGAAATTAGTGTAACAATTACTAAAAATGGATCTGTAAAAGTTCAAGATGATGGTAGAGGAATTCCAGTAGAAAAACATGCTAAAACAAAAAAATCAACAGTAGAAACAGTTTTAACTATTTTGCATGCTGGTGGAAAATTTGATAATGACTCATATAAGGTATCAGGTGGTTTGCATGGGGTAGGTGCATCAGTTGTTAATGCATTATCAAGTTGATTTAAGGTGTGAGTATATCGTGATAATAAAGAACATTTTATTGAATTTAAAGATGGTGGAAAACCAGTTAGTGAATTAAAAGTAACAAATGAAAAATCACCAATTAAAAAAGGAACACTTATTGAGTTTTACCCAGATTATGAAATCATGGAAAAAGCTGAATTTGATTCATTAACTATTAAAAATAGACTTAAACAACTAGCATATCTTAATAAAGGAATTAAAATTAATTTCTTTGATGAAAGAAATAATGATAAAGAATCTTTTTTATTTGCTGGTGGAATAAAACAATGAGTTGAAGAACTAAATAAAGAAAAAGAACCTATGGTTCAAACAATTGTTTATGATGACAGAGAAGAAATAGTAAAAGCTGGAAATAATAAAGATAAATACAATATTAGAGTTGAAGTAGCTTTTCAATATAACAAAACATATAACAATTCAACTTTTACTTTTTGTAACAATATTAATACTACTGAAGGTGGTAGTCATGAAGAAGGTTTCAAATTTGCTATTCAAAAAGTAATTAACAAATTTGCTTTAGAAAAAAAATTATTAAAAGAAACAGATGAAAAAATATCTAAAGAAGATGTTATTGAAGGTTTAACTGCAATTGTTTCAGTAAAACACCCTAATCCACAATATGAAGGGCAAACAAAAAGAAAACTAGGAAATAGTGAAGTAAGACCATTCGTAAGTAGTGTAGTTGGAGAAATTTTTGAAAAATATTTGCTAGAAAATCCAGAAGACGCTACATCTATTATTAAAAAATGTATGCTTGCAATGGAAGCAAGAAAAAAATCATTTGAAGCTAGGGAAGCAACAAGAAGAAAATCTCCATTTGAATCAAATTCACTTCCAGGTAAATTAGCAGATTGTTCAACAAAAGATAGTGAAATTTCAGAATTATACATAGTGGAAGGGGATTCAGCGGGTGGTAGTGCAAAACTTGGAAGAGATAGAATATATCAAGCTATACTACCTTTAAAAGGAAAAATTCTTAATGTAGAAAAAGCAAAAAGTGAAAAGATTTTTGCAAATGATGAAATTATTAATTTAATTACTGCAATTGGGGCAGGTGTAGGGCCAGAATTTAAAATTGATAAATTAAGATATAACAAAATTATATTAATGACAGATGCTGATGTAGATGGTTCTCATATTAGAATCTTACTTTTAACTTTCTTTTTCAGATATATGCAACCTTTATTAGAAAACGGTAATGTTTATATTGCTCAACCTCCATTATTTAAATTTTCTGTTGGAAAATCATTTAAATATGCTTATGATCAAAAAACATTAGATGATTTTAAAAAAGAAAATAGTAAAGTAAAATATCAAATTCAAAGATATAAAGGGTTAGGTGAAATGAATCCTGATCAACTTTGAGAAACAACAATGGACCCAAAAAACAGATTGCTATTAAAAGTAACAATTGAAGATGCTTTAAGTGCTGATAAAACTTTTTCTCTTTTAATGGGTGATGAAGTAGCACCAAGAAAAGAATTCATTGAAAAAAATGCAAAATATGTAAAAAATTTAGACATTTAAAAATTAAGGTAATAAAAATATGTCATCAAATAATATAAACATCGAAAAAATTAAAGAAAATTTAAGTAAAACAAAAGTTACTAATCAATCAATTACAAAAGAAATTGAAAATTCTTTTATGGACTATGCAATGTCTGTAATTGTTGCAAGAGCAATTCCAGATGTAAGAGATGGATTTAAACCAGTTCATCGAAGGGTATTGTATGCAGCATATAATATGGGAATGACACATGATAAACCATACAAAAAATCTGCAAGACTTGTAGGGGAAATAATAGGGAAATTTCACCCACATGGTGATACTGCAGCATACGAAACAATGGTGAGAATGGCTCAAGATTTTTCAATGAGATATATGCTAATTGATGGACATGGGAATTTTGGTTCAATAGATGGAGATTCAGCAGCTGCAATGCGTTATACAGAAGCAAGATTGTCAAAAATTTCTTCTGAAATGCTTAAATATATTGAAAAAGATACAGTTGATTTTGTAGAAAACTATGATGGAAGTGAAATGGAACCATCTGTTTTACCTGCACTATTTCCAAATATGTTAGCAAATGGGTCTTCAGGAATTGCTGTTGGGATGGCAACAAATATTCCACCACATAATTTATCAGAAATTATTGATGCAGTTTTATTATTAGCAAAAAATAAAGATGCTTCTGTTAATGAAATAAAACAAGTTCTTAAAGGACCTGATTTTCCAACAAAAGCAGAAATTGTTGGTACAAGTGGGATAAATAGTTATTTTGAAACTGGAAGAGGATCTGTAACAATAAGATCAAAAGCAGAAATTATTCATAATAAGGATTCTAAATCACAAATTATTATTAAAGAAATTCCTTATATGATTAATAAAAGTAATTTAATAGATAAAATTGTTGAATTAGTTAAAACAAACACAATTGAAGGAATAGCAGATTTAAGAGATGAATCATCAAGAGAAGGAATTAGAATTGTTATTGAAACAAAAAAAGATGTAGTTCCAGAAGTTTTATTAAATAAACTTTTTAAAATGACACCACTACAATCAAATTTTAGTGTTAACATGCTTGCTTTAGTTGATGGTGAACCAAAATTATTAAATATTAAAGAAGTTTTACAAGAATATTTAAAACACCAAATTAAAGTATTAGTTAGAAAAACTAAATTTGATCTTAAAAAAGCAGAAGAAAGAGCACACATTTTAGAAGGTTTGTTTATTGCTGTTTCAAATATTGATGCAGTTATTAAAATTATAAGAAATTCTAAAGATAATGAAGATGCTGAAAAACAATTAATATCAAAATTTAAATTATCAAAAATTCAAGCAAAAGCAATTTTAGATATGAGATTAAGAAATCTTTCTAATTTAGAAAGAATTAAAATTGAAGAAGAATTAAAAGAAATGAAAGCTTTAATCACTGAATTAACAAGTATATTAAAGTCAAACGATAAGCAAATTGAGATTATTTCAAATGAATTATTAAATTTAAAAAAAGTTTATGGTGATGAAAGAAAAACAGAAATTTTATATGGTGTTTCTGCATCAATTGATGATGAAGATTTAATACCAGTTGAAAATGTTGTAATTAGTAGATCATCAAACAACTATTTAAAAAGAATTTCAATTGAAGCATATAAACTACAACATAGAGGTGGAGTAGGTGTTAAAGGTGTTAGTACTTATAGTGATGATGAAGTAGATGACATTATAACAACCACTACTCATACAGATTTATTGTTTTTTACAGATTTTGGTAAAGTTTATCGAATTAGAGCACATGAAGTACCACCTGGATCAAGACAAGCTAAAGGGATTCCAGCATTAAACTTAATTAATATTGAAAAAAATGAAAAAATATTAGTTATGTTACCAGTTGATGATTATTCTAAAGGTTTTTTGTTTTTAGCAACTGTTAAGGGAATTGTAAAAAGAACAAGTTTATCAGAATACAATTCAATAAAATCAAATGGGAAAAGAGCAATCACTTTAAGAGAAGGTGACCAACTTTTATCAGCATTTTTAACTAGAGGAAAAGACGAAATTTATTTAGGTGCATCAAACGGTTTATTAGCTAGATTTAATGAACAAGATGTGAGAGTAATGGGAAGAACTGCATCTGGTGTAAAAGGGATAAATATTGAAGTGAAAGCAGTAGGAAGAGCAAAGAAAAAAGTGGACACTACAATAAATGTTGTGGGCGCTTCTTCTTCACAAAGTGGTGATTTAATTCTTTCTATTGGTGAAAAAGGATTAGGAAAATTATCTGAAGCAGAAAATTACCGTTTAACTAGAAGAGGTTCTAAGGGTGTAGTTACTTTAAAACAAAATGAAAAAACAGGAAAATTAATTTTTTCTTCAGCTGTTAGAGGGGATGAAGAAATATTAATTGTTACAAGTTCTGGAAAAATAATTAGATTATCATTACAAAAATTAAGAGTTATTGGTAGATCAACATCTGGTGTAACATTAGTTAAACTACAACCAAAAGAAAAAATTATTTCAGCAGCTTTATTTAAAAACGATAATAAAGATGATGAAATGGAATAAAAACACAATAAATATATAAAAATTAATATCCATAATTAGAAATAAATTATGGATATTTTTTATTCCAAACTAATAT
>CAMWHH010000028.1 GCA_947174035.1 uncultured Mycoplasma sp.
GCATAAAGACATTTTTCTATTTCAGAAAAAGAAATATTGTGATTTTTAAAATAATACTCAATTTCATTTTTAACTTGATCACTAATACTAATATGAATTTTTGTAGTTGCAGAAAGGTTAGAATATAACTTTTCAAAATTAAAAGTTTTCTCTTCTAAAAAATTCTTTTTAGAAAAATAACTATCACTATCAACTGAAATATCTTTTCCATTGAAATATTCAATTTCACTATATTGAGTTATTAATTTATCAATTTGATTTTTACTAAGTTTATTTTCTAAATTTTTTAGAAACATTTTGTTTTCTAAAAAATTTTTTGAAGACAAAGGTTCAAGTAATTCAAAATATACTTTATTGTCTTCTGTTAAATAAGTCTTTAATAATTTAAATGCTTCTAAATTTTGTCTTATTTCTTCAAATTGAAGCTCATCAATATTTAATATTTCTAAAAAATCTTTTATTTTATTTTTAAAAAATTTTACATTACTATAGTTCCTTAATTCTTCACACATATAAACATACATATGAAAAGCATCTTTAGAAAGAAAAGTAGCATAAAGTTTAGACAATAGAAAAACATTTGGATGAAAGTCTGTTTTATAAATATATTTGTATTCAAAATCAATAGAAAAAGACATAATATAGACCCCCTAAATTATTAATTTATAAAATTTAACAATTTATTAAAAATGTCTATCTATGTCTTTTTTTGTACATAAATATAAGAACAAATTTAAATAACTCTTTTAAGTGTTCTTGTTATTTTGATTACAAGAAATAAAATAAAAGATTTTTAACATAAGAAAGTTTACTTTATAGATTTAAAAACTTTATTAATTCTTTTGTTTTAACTTTTAAATCATCTAAATTTCCATCATTTTCAACAATAAAATCAGCATAAAATATATTGGAATTTTTAGGGTTTTTTAAGTTTCCAACAGGTTTTGTTGAAAACTTTTCAATATTGGAAAAATTTTTAAAATAATTATTTTTATAATTTTTATTATTAGTTTTTACAACTACAACTTTATTGAATAAATTTTTAAAATAGTCTTCAAAAAACAAATAAGTACCAAGTTCAACAAAAATTAACTCTTTTTTTCTTTTTAATTCATTAATTTCATCATAAATAATTTTGTTCATGATTTTTTCTAATAAAGTTTTTTGATTTGAATCATTTAATATCAATTCCTTTAATTTTTTTCTATCAACTTCTATATCATTAGTAAAATCACTACCAAAATATTTTTTTATTAATTCATAACCTTTTTCATTTTTTTTATAAAGTTTATGAACAAATTCATCTGTAACAAAAACATTAAAACCTAAATCTTGTAAAAATTTAACAAAAGTGGATTTGCCACTTCCCATAAAACCTGTAATACAAATAAGGTTTGAATCACTGGTTAAGTTTTTATTTTTTGACACTTTGGACATAAATAAGTTCCTCTACCATTTACCTTTATTTTAATTATCTTTGTTTTACAATCAAAACAATCAAAATCTTTTTTAGTATGAACCTTTAAAAATTTTTGGAATTCTCCTTTTTGTTCTTTTTTATAAAAATATGTTGAAATTGTAGTACCTTTGTTTTCAACAGCTTTTAACAAAATCAACCTAGCATTTTCAGCTATTTTTTTAAAATCATTATCACTTAATTTATTAGAAATAGTTTCAGGATGAATTTTACTAGCAAACAAAATTTCATCTGCATAGATATTTCCAATTCCTGAAAGATTTTCTTGATCTAATAAAGCGGTTTTAATTGCTCGGTTAGACTTTTCTATATTTTTTTTCAAATATTTCCAATCAAACTCTTTTTCTAATGGATCTAATCCCAATTTAGAAATTTCTTTTGAATTTAGATAAGTATTTTCATCATAAATTGTAAATGTTCCAAATCGTCTAGTATCATGGTATCTAATTTCTTTATCATTCATTTCAATACGAACTAAAACATGTTTTTTATCATAAAAATCACCACTATTTTCAAAAAACATTTTTCCTTCCATTCTTAAATGAACAACAAAAACTTTATCATTAGTTAAATGAAAAATTAGATATTTACCTTTTCTAGTAATATCTTTGATTTTTTCATTTATTAAATGATTGCTAAATTCTTGATAACTACAATTTTTAAAAAGTTTTGGCATGATTGATTCAATACCAGTAATTGTTTTATTTAAACAACCTTGTTCTTTTAAAGAGTCAATCACACTCTGTACTTCTGGAAGTTCTGGCATATTTAATCTCCTATGTATTTTTTAAAACCACTGAATCTATATTTTTCAATAACTTTTTTTAATTCACTTATATTTACTTCTTTACATTTAAAATCATCAGCTTTTTTATCTTTGAAAAAATCAGTTAAAATTGTTGCAAGTTTTTTTGATAAAAAAGCATTTTCTTTATCTGCTAAAATTTTTTCTTTGATATTTTTTGATTCAATAAAATCAACATTTTCATAAATTGATTCAAGAGTTTTAAATTTTAATAGTAAATCAGAAGCAGTTTTGGGACCAATTCCTTTAATTCCTGGTAAATTATCTGAACTATCACCATTGATTCCTTTAAAATCTGGAACTTGAGATGGAGTTAAACCATAAAATAAATTGCCAAAATTCTGGTTTGTGTAGCAAATTGTTTCATCTAATCCTTTTTTTAATTGAATTACATTACATTTGTCAGATACAAGTTGTAATAAATCGTTGTCAGATGAATAAACCTCACAAAAAATATCACTATTGGTAAGTAAATTTACTGAACTTCCCACCACATCATCAGCTTCTATTCCAGAAATGCAAAAAACATTAAAACCAAATAATTCCATTATTTTTTTAATAGGTTCAATTTGAGAAACTAAAGTATCTGGTGTTTTTTTACGATTAATCTTATAAACATCAAATTCCATTTTCCGGAAATTTTTGTCTTTGTGATCAAAAGCAATAACAGAGTAATCATATTTATTTTCAGTTAGTAATCGAAAAATAATTAACATCATTGTTTTAATTGCATTTGTTGGTTCAATGTTATTTTTTAAAAAGAAATCCAATTGTTTAATTGTTCCATAATATGCTCTAAACATTAGTGAATTACCATCAATAACAATAGCTTTTTTCATAATTTATTTCTCCTATTTTTAGTCTAACTGATTTTTAATTTTAACAATAGTTACGCCATAATCTGATGTTTTAAATAAAATTAAATATTTTTTTGATGTATCCAAATTTTCTAAATCTTTTAATAATGACTGACTAAAACCCATTAATCTAGCTTTGTTATTGTAAATATCTACTAGATTCACAATAGCCATATCAGTCCCTTTTTTTGATTTAGTTAGTTTAACTGAATTAATAATTACAATACTTTCAAAAAACCCATTATTTAAAGGATCATTAATTGATTTGATGTTGTAACCAGCATATTTGTTAGCAATTTCTTCTAAATCTATTTCATTTTCTTTAATATTATTAAAATCAATTCCTAATAAATCTATTTCTTTATTTTTGAAAAACTCAATTTCTTCAGTTGTTTCTTTTTGAACTTCTTTTAGCCTTGGTTCAAAAATAAAAGAACCATCTTCTTTTAAATTTTGTGAAGTATTAATAATATCAACTAAATTTTCTAGCATGTATTTTTTACTTAAGTTGAAAGAATCAAAAGTTCCAGCATAAATTAGTGTTTCTAATGTTGCTTGACCAATTTTATTAAAACTTAAATTTTTAACTGCATCACAAAAGTCAGTAAATTTTTTTGTTTTTAATTTACTTCTAATTTCAATTATTTTTTTTGATGTCTCAGCACCAATCCCTTTAATTGAATTTAATCCAAATAATATTGTGTTTTTTTTGTACAGTCCAAAACTTTTATTTGAAATATTAATATCTGGTTTTTGAACATTTATTTTTAATCTAAAACATTCTTCAATGTATGCTTCAATTTTTGTTTTATCACTTTCACTAAATGTCATTAAAATAATCATAAACTCTAATGGATAGTAGTGTTTCAAGTAAAGTAATCAATAACTTATTAAAGAATAAGCAACTGAGTGAGAATGATTAAATCCATAGTCTGCAAATGTATAAATAAAATTATAGATGTTCTCCAATTCTTTTTGAGTGTAACCATTTTTTAATGCTCTTTCAAAAAAAGTGTTTTTAAATTTTTCTAATTCATCACCTTTTTTCTTGGAAATGATTCTTCTAAACATATCAGCTTCAGCAAGTGAAAAATTTGCAATTCTTCTTACTAAATTTATAACTTGTTCTTGGTAAACAATGATACCATAAGTAGGTTCTAAAATATCTTTGTTTTTTGGATCAATATACTCTATTTTTTCTTCACCATTTCTTCTTGCAACAAATGTTTTTATGTTTTGCATTGGACCAGGACGATATAAAGCAGAACAAATTGAGATATCTTCAATACAAGTAGGTTTTACTTTTTTAACAACTGATGTCATCCCTCTAGATTCAAGTTGAAAAATTCCTAATGTGTATCCTTTTTGAGCATCAGCAAAAACTTTTTGATCATTTAAATTAATATGGTTTAAATCAATTAAAATTCCATGATTTAATTTTATTAATGTACAAACATGACTAATAGTTGATAAATTTGTAAGACCTAATAAATCCATTTTTATTAATCCTAAATCTTCTAAAAAATCCATTGAATATTGAGTTGTAATTTCACCATTAACACTTGTTTGAATAGGGACAATATCAACTAAAGGTTTTTTTGATAAAACTATTCCTGCTGCATGAATTCCTGTTTGTCTAGGACAGCCAATAATTCCAATAGCAATATCATATAAATCCTTATAAACTAAATAAGAATCTTTAATTTTTTTAGTTTTAATAGCTGCTGCTAAATCTTCATCATAATCACTACCTAAATTTTTACAAATTGAATTAATTTCTTTTAAATCTATGTTTAAAATTCTTCCAATATCTCTTAAAGCCATTTTTGCTTTAATTCTTTGAAAAGTAATAATATGTGCAACATGATTATGACCATATTTTTCAAAAATATAATCTACAACCTCATCCCTTCTAATATCCATGATATCAATATCTATATCAGGCATTGTAATTCTTCCAGGATTTAAAAATCTTTCAAACAATAAATTATATTTAATTGAATCTATATCTGTAATTCCAAGTAGATAAGCAACAAGACTTCCAGCTGCTGAACCCCTTCCTGGCCCAACTAATATATTGTTATTTTTTGCGTGTTTAATAAAATCTTGAATCACTAAAAAATAATCATTGAAACCCATTTCATTAATTATTTGTAATTCATACTCTGCTCTTTCAATGTAATCATTTTTTTTATCTGGATCAATTTCTTTATTAAAAATCCTTTGATTTAACCCATCTAAACAAAACTGGTGTAATAGAGTTTTTGATGAAATATTACTATCTTTTTTGTACTCAATAATATTATTTTTTTCAAATTCTATTAGTAAATCAACTTCTTTAATTTCTTTGTTTAAGTTTTTAATTTGAGTTTCATTAAAAGTTGCTAGTGATTCACTGTTATCAAATAAATGAAAGTCATCACCAATTTCTAATTCTTCAACAGAAACTATTTTATTATCTCTAACAGCAACTAAAGCATTATAAGTCTTTTTATCATTGGTAGAGTGATATCTAGATTCATTAAAAGCTATTGCATTTTCTTTATCTTTATCTATTGAATAAACTTTAGAACTTGTTTTAAAATCAAAGCTGTTTATTTTATCAACAATAAACAAATTATCTAAATATTTTTCTCACTCAAACTTTGTATTAGTAGATAAAAAAGAAGATATTTTCACTAAGTTTAAATATCCTTTTTTATTTTTTGCATATAAAACAAAATCATAATTTTTATCATTATTATTTGCTATGTTTATAGGAATACTAATTGATAAACCAATCACTGGAACTAAATTATTTTTTTTACATTTTAAATAAAATTCCATTGCTCCATAAAGATTTGTATCTGTTAAACAAACATATTTTTTATTTTGTGAGATAGCAAAATCTATTATTTTATCAATTGATAAAGCAGAACTTAATAATGAGTAATGAGAATATGTGTTTATATTTAAAACTAGTAAACTATTATTTTTGATTTTTTCTTTCATTTAAAATAACTGAAATAATTTCTTTTTCTTTTTCTTCTAGTTCTTCATGTTCTAGTTTGTATAGTAATTCATTATAACTAAGTTTTGAAAATCTGTTGTAAATCAAAATAGATTCACTATCTTTTTTAAGATCATCTAAATTAATTAAAGTAGTTTCATTTGTAGCATAATTTTTTTGATATTTTTTGTTGTATTCTTCTTGTAATTTGCTTTTTTTATCCTTTTTTTTTCAAAACATACTAAATATCCTACTCATTGAATTTAACATTATTATAATATTTAAAAAGTCTATTTATTAATTTAATAATATAAAAATAAGAAAACAAACTTTTTTATTCTAACCATTTTAAAAAGTTTTTTAATCCAAAAAACTTAAAAAATTTATTTATTTAATAATTTCACCAAATTTTAAAATTGTTTTTGGTAAATTTCTTTTGTGCTCAGAGATTTTATGTAGATATTCAATTCTTTCAAAATCACTTGTTGAAATTTCTTTTTTTTCCAAAAAAGTATCAATAGCTTGATAAGTAACCTTTAAATCATCTTCATCTTTTTGATTTTCAAAAAGCCCTGCACTTGGATCTTTAAAAATAATTTGATTTGGAACACCTAAAAGTTTTGCACACTCTCTAACATCGTTTTTTGTTAAATTTGCTAATGGAATAAAATCAGATCCAGAGTCACCAAATTTAGTAAAATACCCTGTATAAATTTCATCAGCATTACTTGTGCCACACACTAAGTAATTGTAAACTTGAGCATAGTAATATAAAGTAACCATTCTTAATCTTGATTTTAAATTCATTAAAGCTAATTTATTCTCTGGTAAATCTTTGATGATTGTGTTAAAGGTTTGTTCTAGATTTTTATTCACTGAATTTACTTTAAAATGGTTTATTACTAAATTTGCATCACTTATATCTTTTGCAGAATTATATATATCTAATCTAAGTGCCAAACTTCTCTCTTTAAAAAATTTGCTTGCTATAGCACAAATTAAAGCTGAATCTATCCCACCTGAAACACCAAAAACAAAACCTTTTGTTTTTGATTCTTCTATCACTTTATTAATTCAATCAGTTATAGTGTTAATAATTTTTATATAATCTTTTTTCATAATTTTTAATTTATTTCAAAATCTTGATCTTTAATTTTAAAATAATCTCCTTTTTTAGCTCCTTTAGTTTTTAAAACTTCTTCAATTTCATCCATTTTTACTTTTTGCATAAATCTAACTACATTTTCATCAGTAGTAAAAGGAATTCTATTCAATCAGTATTCAATTTTTTTAGAACTAACATGTCATATATCATTTTCATCTTTTTGATAAGTTATAATATCTTCTTTTTCTTTTTCAACTTTTACT